>JBFWSI010000121.1:0-8991 GCA_050248455.1 Gammaproteobacteria bacterium
ACGCACGCGGCGAGCACGGCGCAGACGAAAGTCTGCGCGAGCGCCGCCGTCGCGCGCCGCGCCTCGATGACGAAAATGCCGAGTCGCGCTTCCGTCATCGCGCGCCAGGTGTCGGTCAGCCCGAGCAACTGCGCGCGGAGACCGGGCGCCGCGCCACCGCTGCCGGCGTCGGGCATCGGCTCAACCCCGCAACAGTCGAGTCAGGATGAAACCGGCAGCCGCGGCATAACCGAGGGCCTTCAGCGGATGAGCCCGCACGTACTCGCGGCAGTCTTCGGCGAGGCGGCCCTGCATGTGGCGGAATTCATCGGACTTCATGCTCATGCGTTCGGCGGCGCCGGCGGCCGCGCCCGACACCCGCTCCACGGTGTCGTGGGCGGCGTCCGTGAGTCGATCGACGACGGGATGCACGGCCTCGGCGACGGTATCGATGCGTTCGTGTGCGGCGTTGCGCAGGCGTTCGGTCTGTGCGCCGGTGCCGCCCTCAGGCCCCGTGCGGCCCTGCGTCGCTTCGTTCGGGTGACTCGAGTTCATGGATTTCCTCCGCTGGCGTATGAGTGGACTTCCTGGCGCCTATCGGCGAGCAAGGCGCATGCCATGCAGAAGCTCGGCCGTTGCGGACCCGGCGCCGCGTCGGCGTGCACGGACTACGCGTCGTGCGCGCAAAAACTACACGGGGATCCGGCAGAGAGAGTAGCGACCGCCGGTGCTGCATCCGGCGGTCGGGAGGGGATGAGGCCTCAGTCGACGAGACCGTTCTTGATCGCGTAGTAGGTCAGGTCGGCGTTGCTCGCGACCTTCATCTTCTCCAGCACGCGGGCGCGATAGGTGCTGACGGTCTTCACGCTCAGGCTCAGCGCCGTCGCGATCGCACCGACCGGCTCGCCGCGCGCGAGCGACATGAACACCTGGTGCTCACGCTCGGACAACTGCTCGTGCAGCGGGCGATCGTCGCCGCCTTCGAGCTCGCCGGCGAGCAGCTCGGCGAGCTCCGCGGTGATGTAGCGGCGTCCCTGGCGAATCTTGCGAATCGCGGCGACGAGCTCCGTCGGCATCGCCTCCTTCTGCAGGTAGCCGCTCGCGCCGTAGCGCAGGAGCTGCACGGCATAGCGGTTCTCGGGATGCATGCTCAAGACCAGCACCGGCAGCTCCGGCTTCTCGCGCTTGATTTGCTTCAGGACGTCGACGCCGCTGCGATCCGGCATCGAGATGTCGAGCAGCACGATGTCGTAATCGCCGCTGCGCACTTTGTTGACCGCGGCGCAGGCCGATTCGGCCTCACCGGTGATCTCGATGTCGTCGAAGTCGCTCAGGAACTGCCGGAGGCCGGCCCGGACGACGGCATGGTCGTCCACCACGAGTACTCGGATCATTGCGTCATCCCTCCTTTGCGGGGTCGCCGGCGCCGCCCGCGCGTGCATTTCCTGCACGCTGACCGGGGACGGCGGAACGGGGCCCATTTCTCAACGTGCCGTCTGGTGCGGCGCTGGGCTACGCCGCGCTGCTGCCTGCCGTGCGAGCAAAGCGATCGTAGTCGTTCAATCGATTGTAGAGCGATTTAAGACTGACGCCCAAGATCTTCGCCGCATGTCGCTTGTTGCCTTCACAGCGCGCGAGAGTCGCCACGATCAGCTCGCGCTCCATGTCTGCGATGGACGTGCCAATCGGCACTGCCACGCAATCTTCGCCGGGGCCGATCGCATCCGTCGGCACTTCCACCGCCGCCAGCTCGAGCTCGTGATCGGCCAGGATATAGGCGCGGTGGATCGAGTTCTTCAGTTCCCGCACATTGCCCGGCCAGCAGTGTTCGCGCAGAAATTTGCGCGAGCGCGCGGACAGGATTTTCTCGTCGCGATACTCGGCGTTCAGCTCGGCGACGAAACGCTCGGCGAGCAGCTCGACGTCGGCACCGCGTTCGCGCAGGGCGGGCAGGCGCAGCGGGAATACCGCGAGGCGATAGAGCAGATCAGCACGCAGCGCGCCGTCGAGGACTGCCTGCTCGGGATTGCGGTTGGTCGCCGCGATGATGCGGCAGTTCGCGACGATCTCTTCGTCGCCGCCGACGCGATAGAAGCGACCCGTCTCCAGCACGCGCAGCAGCTTGACCTGCATCTCGGTCGGCATCTCGGTCACTTCGTCGAGGAAGACCGTGCCGCCCGCGGCGCGCTCGAACACGCCCTTGTGATTGCGCACGGCGCCGGTGAAGCTGCCGCGCTCGTGCCCGAAGAGCTCGGCTTCCATCAGGTTGGCCGGGATCGCGCCGCAGTTGATGGCCACGAAGGGTTTGTCGCTGACTTTCGACTGGCAGTGCAGGCGATGGGCCACGACTTCCTTGCCGGTGCCGCTCTCACCGACGATCAGCACGTTCGCGCGGGTTGGGGCGACGCGTTCCAACATGCCGAATAGTTGTTTCATCGGCTCCGATTCGCCCCACAGGCAGTTTGCGGCGCGCGCGTTGTCCGCACGTGCAGGTGCGGTCTCACGGATATCCCGGCGTATGCCGAGCTGGAAAGCGGCCAGACTCCGTTCGTCCAGGGACGGCAGTTCGGCCAGTTCGTCACAAGCGTGCAGTGCGTCGGTCATGTCCATTCTCCTCCGGCTGCGTATGTCCTTGTCAGGCAGTGTCGTTGGTCTTGTTCCATTGCCTTCGTTTTGAATTCCCGCTGGGGCGGACGCCGCTGGCCTCCGCTCCCGACCGTCATCCGCGGTGCGGCGACGACGTGGGCGGAGTCTGCGGGCCCGACGCGCGCGCGCCCTATCGGAGCCGCCCGTCGTGGGCGTGAGCCCGTGCTTACATTGCGTAGGAAGAAATCTGATCGATGAAAAATTTCGCCGCAGCGGCGCGTATTTACGCAAGAGCGGGAAAAATCTTCACGGGCCGCTTCCGGGCCGTAGGACACACACACGCGAATTCGTTAACGGGCCCACTCCGGACGGCAAGCTGGTACGGCAGTTGCGAGGGCTTGCGCACCGACCGCATTCCGCGGCCTGCGAGGAACGGCGTATGAATGTCATCCGTAGCGGAACCCTCATCGGTCTGGCCTGCCTCGGCGCCGCGCTCGTCTGCGCACTGAAGCTGGTGCGTGAAGATGCGCGCCGACGCGCGCGTGGCGGCACCCCCCGCGAGCCAATCGAGGATTGGGAAAGCGAAGGCGGCGCGCTCGCGACCCAGCCGCAGGTGCCAGGCACCGCGCCGCGGACGACGTCGGCGACGCCGGCCTCGGGTCTGTAGGAAGGCTTCCCGGCCAGCCCTGCGGGCACGAACCTCGCAGGCCGTCGGGCGTCCGAAAAACTCGGGAACGGATCCAGGTGATCGCGTTCACAAGGAGGAACTAGCCATGTACGAGCATCATTCGAAAACGAAGAAAGTCACCCCGCTGCACGCCTGCTGTGCCGCGATCCTGCTCGCCTCGGGCGCTGCCACCGTGGCCGCGACGGACGCACCGGTGATCATGCCGGAAGCGCAGATCGAGCGGCTCGACGTGCAGGACGTGCAGCTCGACGGCGGCGGCGTGCGCGCCATGGTCGTCAACCAGAGCAACGAGCGGCTCGAAGACGTCACGCTGCGCGTGACCTATCAGTGGCGCTGGACCGATGCATACCATCCCGGCCCGGACAGCCCGGGATTCAGCGACACGCTGCATCTCGATGCGCCGCTCGCGCCGGGTGAACGCCGCGAAGTGCGTTACGACCCGCCGCAGACCTTGCCCGCTCGGGCCGACGGCCGCTTCGCGCCGGAGGTGTCGGTAGTGAGCTTCACTGCCTACGACGGCAGCGGCGAGCGTCAAGCCTCGAACTGAGTGAGTGTTCCAAGCCATGGAGGGTATAGCCATGCAGACAGGGAAAGGCGGCGCGTTCGCAGCGCCGATGAAGGCAATACTGGCGGCGGGCGCACTCGCGCTCGCCGCCTGCGGCACGGCGCCCGGCGAACGGGCGCTGTCGGGCGCCGGCATCGGCGCCGGCGCGGGCGCCGCGCTCGGCGCAGTGACGGGCATGTCGGTCGGCACCGGCGCGGCGATTGGCGCCGCGGCGGGCGCGGCGACGGGCGGGCTCACGAAGCGCGATCAGGTCGATCTCGGCGATCCGGCCTGGAAGAAGAAGCGGCGCGACTGATGTTCTGGTTCACGCGGCGGGAGCTGCGCTTCGTCGTCGACTGTGCGGACGAGCGCCGCCTGCGCGCGCTGTGCGAAGGCCCGTGTCCACGCGGCGTGCGCGTGCGTCCGCGCCATGCAACGCGGCTGCGCGAAGAGGCGGTGTCGCGCGTGATGCGCGCGGAGGTGATCGCCTCCTGCGCCTGCTCGCCGCTCGATCTCGGCTGCTGGCTCAGCGACTGCTTCGCCGGCTGCGAAGACCTCTGGTACGTCGACGGCGTGCCGGCACGTTCGGGTGGACGACCGCAGCGCGTCGAGCTCGGCAAGTTGGTTGCCTTGTTCGCGCCGTGAGGAATTGCGCTGCGCGCGCCACGGAGAACACGGAGAAAAAATAGGTCAGGCGTGCGGGGCTCGGTAGCGCAGCCGCGACGATAGCTGCAAGCGGGAAGCCTCCATCAATCTTTTCTTCCCTCCGTGTTCTCCGTGGCGCGCGCAGCGCAATTTTTTTTGAGCTCACTCGGCGACGGGCGTCGCATCGGTGAAGGAATCGACGCGCGCGCCGGCGATCATTTCGGTCAGCCAGTTCAGCAGCAGCGTCGTATAGGCGTGGCGCATCGGTTTCGCGCTCAGTGCGTGATCCGCGCCGGCGATCTGGCGCACGGTCAAGGAGCGCGCGTGCGCGAATGCGGCCCGGTAGTTGTCGATGACCGCCTCGGGAATGATTTCGTCGCATTCCGAGGCGACGATCAGCGCATCGCCACGAAACGAAGCGCAGGCACGCAGCGCACGATTCGCTTCCCAGTGCAGCGGGCGGCTGCGCCAGTGCCGCAGCTCCGGATCCCGATTCAGCTCACACTTCGGCAGCGACCACCCCTCGTCCCTGTACAGCGCCGGTGCGCGCAGCGCGAGCCAGCGCACGGGTCGCACCGTCGTCAGCAGCGCGGCGAGATAGCCGCCGTAGCTGATCCCGACGACGGCGAGCGATGCGGCGTCGACGTGGCGCTGGGCCGCGAACCAGTCGTAAGCGGCGACGAGATCGGTCAGGTTGTCCGCGCGCGTCACCGTCTCGCGCTGGCGTGCCGTCGCCTCGTGGCCGCGCAAATCGAAGGTGAGGCAGGCGCAACCGAGCGCCGCCGCGTCGCGCGCGCGCGCCAGATCGTGCTGCTGGCTGCCGCCCCAGCCGTGCACGAACAGCACGCCGGGATAGGCGGTGATCGGTTGCAGCAGGGTTCCGTTCAGGCTCTCGCCGTCAACGGCAATCGTGAAAGAGTCGAGTCGGGTCTTCACCGAAATCTATCTGCGTGTACTTCACCATCGGTCCCAGGCGCGGATCTTCACCGCGATAGTGCACGCGGGCCCCGCGCGGCGCTTCCAGCGTGCCGTAGCGTTCGACCGCCGCGACGCGCAGGACGCCGATGTCGCCATTCATGTCGAAGTGCTCGAGCGCCGAAATCTCGGCCGCGCTCGCGCCGCCCGGACGCCACGACTGTTCGAGCACGGCGGAACGCGCGCGGCCGCTGCGGTCGCGACCCTGGATCACGTCGTAGTTGTTGCGTGAGACGATGAGCTCGGGCAGCCATTCGCCGACCGCGTTGTCGAACCAGCGTGCCTGGCGCACGGCGAGACGTACGTCGGGCGGCAGCGCCAATCGCAGCAGGTCTTCGAATTCGCCGCGCACGACGAGCAGCTCGCTGCCGCCATAGATGAGGGCGCCGGATCTGCCCGGCACCTGCCGTTGCAGGCCGCAGTAGCTGATTCGACAGGCGCCGACGTCGACCTGGCCGACGCTGAAGGTGCGGCTGTCGACGAGATCGAGCTCGCAGACGAGTCCCTCGCGGCCCAGCTCGGCGTCGTCGAAGCGTTCGAGCAGCGCGTCCGCCGCGTGCAGCGTGTCCACCGTCCACTGCCCGCTGCCGCCGATGCCGTTGCAGGCCTTCAAGCGCACCGGCCCGTCCGCCAGCAGTCGCATTAGGGCGCGTCGCGCATCGCGCTTGGAAAACGCCGAGTAGCCCGGCAACACGACGTCGACGACACGTTGCGGGAGTCCCTCGCGCCAGCCGGCGGGCACGACGAGGGCATCGGGGATCAGCGAGTGCACGATCGCTTTCGTCGCATGCACGCGATGCGCGACCACGCCGCCGAACAGATCGTCGCGCCGCGTGATGCCGAGCGCGCGCGCCTCGTCCGCGAGCAGCGTCTCCGGTGCGACCACGTACAGCATCGCCGGCGAGATCTGGCGCGGTGTCTCGTCGAGACGTCCGATGCAGGGCAGTCCTTTCAGCCGCGCCAGGCGCACGGCGAGATCGTGCAGCGAGGCGCGATCGTGCTCGTCGCGTGCGCTGGTCTCACGATGATCGATAAAGCCGACCGCCGCGCCGGGCGGTGCGGGCCGGCGCACGACGGCGGCGCGGAGCAGTGGGCGGAGCGGGGCGCGAGCTGACATCGTAAGTTCTCCGTGACGGCGCCGGGCGCCGAGTAGCGCTGTCCAGGCTTTTGCAAGCCGCGTGCCGCGGCGGCGACGACGTGTCGGACGGCCGCTCGCAGGCGCTGTCGGCGCCGAGCCGGCAGCACGCAGCGCCGCCTGACGCAGAAACCGCGCGCAGGATTCTTGCGCGAACATGTAAGAACGCGGGCGGCGCGTGCAGGTTTTGCAACGCGCGCGGGGTGGGAAAGGACCGCGACGCATGGCATGTGCGTTGCAGCTGTCGCCTACCGCCAAGCCTGCCAGCGGGCCCTGCATGACGCGCCGACTGTCGATGTTGCTGTTGTTCTTCACCATCTTCGGCGCGGGCTGTGAACGTCGTGGCAGCGAGGCGAGCGTCGTGATCGCGCCGGCGGCAGACGGGGCGGCGCGGCCCGATGCGCCGGACGACGCGACGATCACGGCGGCCGTGCGCGCGGCGCTGCGCGCCGAGCCGCGGCTCACGGCCCTGCCGATCCGGGTCGGTACGCGCAGAGGGGTCGTGACGCTCGAAGGACGCGTCGACAACGTGTTCCTCGCGCAGCACGCCGGCGTGCTCGCCGCCGAGGTGCAAGGAGTCGTCGACGTCGACAACCGGCTCGCCGCGGCAGCGGGCAATACGCGCTGAGGAATTCTGCAAGGCAGAGCTTCCTCCAAAAAAATCCGATCGAGGAGGATCGACATGACCGCCAGGGACGACACCAATACACGGCCGAATGCGCCGCTACGCGAACCCGAGCCGCCGTTTCCCGCGCGCCAGCAACCGCCGCCCGGTCTCGAGGTCGCGATGCAGCCGCAGCCTCATTTCCAGGCCGCGCACTATCGCGCCGCCGACAAGCTCGACGGCCTCGCCGCGCTCGTGACGGGCGGTGATTCGGGGATCGGCCGCGCCGTCGCGGTGATCTTCGCGAAGGAAGGCGCGGACGTCGCCATCGCCTATCTGCCGAGCGAGGAAAAGGATGCGCGCGTGACGCAGCAGGCCGTGGAGGAGCTGGGGCAGCGCTGCGTGCTGCTGCCGGGCGATCTGTCGACGGCGAGCGAATGCGAACGTGCGATCGAGCTCACCGTGGAAGCCTTCGGCCGCCTCGACATCCTGGTCTCGAACGCCGCGCACCAGGTGCATACGGACTCGCTGGACGAGATCTCGGACGCGATGTTCGATACCACCTTCCGCACCAATGTCTACCCGCTGTTCTGGCTGACGCGAGCGGCGCTGCGCCACATGAAGCCGGGCGCCGCGATCGTCGCGACGAGCTCGAAGACGGGCCTCGTGGGCGCCCGCAACATCCCGGACTACTCGGCGACGAAGGGCGCCATCAATGCCTTCGTGAAATCGCTCGCCGTGCAGCTCGCGGACAAGGGCATACGCGTCAACGCGGTCGCGCCGGGGCCGGTGTGGACGCCGCTGAACGTCGCCGATCCCGGCCGCGAGCCCCAGCAGGTCGCGCACTTCGGCGAGAACACGCCGCTCGGTCGTCCCGCCCAGCCCGAGGAGGTCGCACCTGCCTACGTGTTTCTCGCCTCGAACGCCGATTCCTCGTTCATCACCGGCATCGTGCTGCCCGTGATGGGCGGCGAGACGGTCGGCGCCTGAGCGGGGAGCCACCGTGAGCGACCGTCGACGCAAGAGCAGCGATCCCGGCCTCGGGCAGCCGGCCGGTCGCCTGGCCAAGAATCACCACCCGAACCCCGTGCCGCGTCTCGATGAAACGGATCGCCCCGCGCCCGAGATCCGCTGCAGCAGCTGTGCGGGCGAGATCCCGCGCGAGGTGCGTCACCACCGCGAAGTCGACGATTACGTCGTGTGGTTCTGCAGCGAAGCCTGTCTCACGCGCTGGGACGAATCACAGCCGCGCCGCCCTTGAGCCGCGCCGTCGCGCTCGTGGTCGCCGCGTCTCGCCGGAGAAAAAGAAAAACCGCGGCAGCAGCATTGGGGGGTGAGGGGAGGAGGATTCGCTGCCGCGGCCTGCAGGCAAAAAATGCGTTCGTGGGGGAGCCACGTCGCCTGCATCAACCTGTTACAACTTGATCGACAGGGCGAGCGCGCCGAAGAGCTCCTGCTGGTCCTGTCCCTTGAATTCGTCCGTGCGCGAGACCACCGTGAACGCGCCCTGTACGCGTCCCAGCTGCATCACGAGTCCCGCCTGCGCTTCGGCGACCAGCGGCCGGCGGTTGACGCTGGGGCCGCCATCACGGAAGGCATTGCCGTCGAGCACGATGTTGTAGGCGACCGCGCGGCCGCTCGCGCCGGCGAACAGATACCAGGAAAACGTGTCGCGCGGCGCGAAGAAGCCGCCGCCGGCGAGGCTGGGACGGATGCGCGGCGGACCGTAGTCGTCGGCGAGCTGCTCGCCGACGCGCATCACCAGCCCGGCCAGGGCCTGCGTCAGCACGTTGCCGATCGACACGCCGATCGAAGGCAGCACGTCGACGCCGAGG
>JBFWSI010000122.1:0-8937 GCA_050248455.1 Gammaproteobacteria bacterium
CGATCTCGAGCACGCGCGCGCCGGGCACGACCTCGAGCAGATCGCTCATCAACGCGACGATGAAAGGCTGCGAGATCGTCTGGCCGTGGCCGATCGCCAGCGGCCGGTTCACATAGGCCCACGGCGCGTCGCCTTCGCGGACGAAGGCTACACGCGGCACGCGGCGCATGGCCTCGCGCACGGCCGGACTCATCGTACGCAGGCCGGTCCAAGTCGCGGTCTCGCGATAGTCGAGGGCGATTTCGTCGAGCAGGGTGTCGCGCATGCGGGCCTCCCTGGGAGTGTCGGCAAAGGCGGCGGCCGTCACGATCAGGCACAGCGGCAGGGCGAGCAGCGCGCTCACCGTTCTTGCTTGCTGGTTGACTGTAACCACCGTCGCGCTCCGGATTGAACGATATCAACCATATCGCCGCGCGCGGCGCAGATGCCAGTCGCATTTCGCCCGCGCATGGTGCGAATTCTTTACGTCGGCCCGTATTTTGCCTTTCAATGCGCGCCTTCGCTTTGCCACGGATCACGAGCCCATGCGCATCAACGCCCGCAGCCTAGGCTGCACCTTGCTTGCAGCCCTGCCTTTCGCCGCCGGCGCGGCCGACGAGGCCTACACCGTCACCGCGACCCGCGTCGAGCGCGATCCACTGCGTACGCCGCTCGCGATCTCGACCGTCGGGCAGGACAGCATCCAGCGTCGCCAGGGGCTGGCCATCGAGGAGTCGATGAATCGCATCCCCGGCGTGTTCTTCCAGAACCGCTACAACTTCGCGCAGGACCAGCGCGTGTCGATCCGCGGCTTCGGCGCGCGCTCGCAGTTCGGCATCCGCGGCATCAAGATCTACGTCGACGGCATCCCGTCGACCCTGCCGGACGGACAGGGCGGCATCGACGACATCGATCTGAACTCGGTCTCGCGCATCGAGGTGCTGCGCGGCCCGGCCGCCGCGCTGTACGGCGCGTCCGCCGGCGGCGTGATCAACCTCTTCACCGAGGACGGTGGCGATCGGCCCTACCTCGAGGCCGGTGTCGGCCGCGGCGAGTTCGACTTCGGCCGTTACACGCTGAAGAGCGGCGGCCAGCAGGGCCCGTTGAACTGGCTGGTCAGCGGCTCCTATCTCAATTTCGACGGCTACCGCGATCACAGCGAGGTCAACCACGCGCTGATCAACAGCAAGTTCCGCTACAGCTTCGCCGACGGCTCGGAGCTGACCGCGGTCGTCAACGCGGTCGACTCGCCGGTCGCCGACGATCCGGGCGGCCTCACCGCGGCGCAGGCCCGCACCGACCGCAAGGCCGCCGCCGCCAACAACCTGCGCTACGACTCCGGCGAATGGCTCGAGCAGCAGAAGCTCGGTCTCGTCTACCAGCGCGACATGGGCGAGTACCACCACCTGCAGCTGCGCAACTACTACATCTGGCGCGACTTCGCGAACAACCTCGCGATCGGCGTGCCGTTCGCGGCGGCCGACGGCGTCGTCGAGTTCAGCCGCTTCGTGCTCGGCGGCGGCGCCCAGTACTCCTACGACCGGCCGCTGTTCGGCCACGACAACCGCATCACCGTCGGCTTCGACATCGACGCGCAGGAGGACGACCGTCAGCGCTATCTGAACGTCGATGGCGCGCGCGGTGCGCTGTCCTTCGATCAACTGGAGAATGCGGACACCCGCGGCGTCTACGTGCACAACGAATTCAGCGTGACGCCGCAGATCGATCTCCTTCTCGGCCTGCGCTACGACAGCATCGATCTCGACGTCGGCGATCGCTTCCTCGTCAACGGCAACCAGACCGACAGCCTCGAGTACGACGAGCTGAACCCGATGATCGGCCTGGTGTGGAGTCCGCTGCGCGAAGCCAACCTCTACGCGAACTACGGCACGTCCTTCGAGACGCCGAGCTTCACGGAGCTCGCGAACATCTCGCGCACCGGCACGCTGGGCGGCTTTGGCGACGTGTCGGCCCAGCATGCGAAGAGCTACGAAGTCGGTGTGAAGGGCTTCGTGCTCGAGCGCCTCGACTATGATTTCGCCGTCTACTACACGACGGTCGAGGACGAGATCACCCCGCTCACCAATGTCGGCGGCCGCGCGTTCTACGACAACAACGACACCGAGCGCAAAGGCGTGGAAACCAGCTTGCGCTACGAGGTGTTCACGGGCCTTAACCTGGCCGTCGCCTACACGTATTCGGACTTCAGCTTCGACCGCTCGGCCACCAACCCCGCGATCGAAGGCAAGCGCCTGCCCGGCCAGCCGGAGCACCAGTTCTACGCCGAGCTCGCCTACACGCATGCGTCGGGCTTCTACGCGATCTTCGACATGCTGCACGTCGACGAGATCTATGCCGACAACGCGAACACCGCCGAGAACGGCGCCTACGATGTCGCGAACCTGCGCTTCGGCCGCGACTTCGCCTTCGGCGCCTGGGGCGTGAAGCCGTTCTTCGGCATCAACAACCTGTTCGACGAAACCTACAACCAGAACGTGATCCTCAATGCCGCCAACGGGCGCTACTTCGAACCGGCCCCGGACCGCAACGTCTACGGCGGCGTGACGGCGCGCTATACGTTCTGAGGCCCGAGCGAAGAACTTCCCCTCTTCGTGGCCCGGATGAGCACAGCGAATCCGGGGTCCGGCATCTCCGGGGCGTAAGGCGCCGCGATCCTGCTCGCCGCGCGCCGCTGCGCGTCTCAACGTCCGAGCCCGACAGAGGGTCGATCCCGGATTCGCTGTGCTCATCCGGGCTACGGAGATGCGCGGGCACCCGCTCCTTCCGCCTCTGCGGGAATCTTCCTACACTGCGGCCATCCGGCTCGGAGGTCCGCATGAAGCAGTTGTTTCGTACCCGCACGCTGAAGCACGAGGACTATGCGGACAGCGGCCTCAAACGCTGCCTCACTGCCTTCGACCTGACCCTGCTCGGCATCGGCGCCATCATCGGCACCGGCATCTTCGTGCTGACGGGCATCGCGGCGGCCAACCAGGCGGGGCCCGCCGTGGTGCTGTCCTTCGTGATCGCAGGCGTCGCCTGCGCCTTCGCCGCGCTGGCCTATGCCGAGCTCGCGGCCAGCCTCGGCGGCTGCGGCAGTGCCTACGGCTACAGCTACTCGGCCTTCGGCGAGTTCGTCGCGTGGATGATCGGCTGGACGCTGCTGCTCGAGTACGGCATGTCGGTGGCGGCGGTCGCGAACGGCTGGTCAGGCTATTTCGGCAATGCGCTCGCCTCGCTGGGCCTGCACCTGCCGAAGGCGATCACCGCCCACCCCGAGCACGGCGGGGTCGTCAACCTGCCGGCGGTGCTGGTCATCCTCGCGCTGATGGGCCTGCTCATCGTCGGCGTCAAGGAGAGCGCGCGCCTGAACGCGGTGATGGTCGGCGTCAAGCTGTTCACGATCCTGGTGTTCCTGGTCGCCGCCACCGGCCACGTCGACCCGACGAACTGGTCGCCGTTCATGCCCTACGGCTGGTTCACGCGCGCCTCGGGCGGCGAGACGGTCGGCGTGCTCGCCGGCGCCTCGCTGGTGTTCTTCGCGTACATCGGGTTCGACGCGGTGACCACGGCCGCCGAGGAAGCCAAGCACCCGCAGCGCGATCTGCCGATCGGCATCATCGGCGCGCTCGCGATCTGCACGGTCGTCTACATCGCGGTCTCCGGCGTGCTGACCGGCGTCGTCAGCTACAAGGAGCTCGGCGTCAGCTCGCCGGTCGCCGCGGCGCTGCTGTCGCTGGGCCATCGCTGGGCCTCCGGCCTCGTCGCGGTCGGCGTCATCGCCGGCCTGCTCACGGTGATGCTCGTGCTCTACTACGGCCTCACGCGCATCATCTTCGCGATGGCACGCGACGGCCTGCTGCCGCCGTTCTTCGCGACGATCAACGAGCGCACGCAGACGCCTGTCAACACCATCGTCATCGTCGGCCTGCTCTGCGCCCTCTTCGCCGGCGTGCTGCCGCTCGGCAAGCTCGCCGAGCTCGTCAACATCGGCACGCTGTTCGCGTTCGTCATGGTCTGCGGCGGCGTCATGCTGCTGCGCCGGACCCAGCCCGATCTGCCGCGCCCGTTCAAGCTGCCGTGGAACCCACTCATTCCGCTGCTCGGCGCCCTGTCCTGCGCCGCGCTGATGGTCTTCCTGCCCCAGCACACCTGGGAACGCTTCATCGGCTGGCTCCTCACCGGCATCGTCTTCTACTTCGCGTACTCGATGCGCCACAGCAAGCTGGCGGTGCCTTCGGCTTGAAGCCGTAGGAATCTAGCCACGGAGGACACGGAGGAATATGGAAACGTGCATGCGCCTCCGCATCGCTGGTGCCGAGCCGGGCGCAGAGCGTCACGCGCCGCCCAGTCCATCGCTCTCTTTCTCCGTGTTCTACATGCCCTCCGTGGCTATATAGCTGAGCGTAAAGCTACGCCACTGGCGGTTCGATAGCGTATGCCCGTGTGGAAATCTCCGACGTCATGCCCGCGCAAGCGGGCATCCACGCACTACCCCGGCGTCCAAGAAGAATCGCCCGACGAAGGCCTCCTCGTCAGGCGTGGATTCCCGCTTGCGCGGGAATGACGGTAAACAGCACGCTGTGGAGTGCATTTACGCTCAGCTATATAGATTTTCTTTATGAAGGCGCACGAGCTGAGGATAGGCACGCTCCGCACGCCGCTGCTCGACGCGGGCGAGGGCGCGGAGGCGGCGGTGTTCGTGCACGGGAATCCGGGCAGCGGCGAGGACTGGCGGGCGCTGGTCGAGGGCACGGGCGCGTTCATGCGCGCGGTGGCGCCGACGATGCCGGGCTTCGGCAAGGCCGACAAGCCGGCCGACTTCGATTACACGGTGGCGGGCTATGCGCGGCACCTCGGTGCCGCGATCGAGGCGCTCGGTCTCACACGCGTGCACCTCGTCGTGCACGATTTCGGCGGCCCCTGGGGCCTCGCCTGGGCCGCGGCCCATCCCGACCGCCTCGCCTCCGTGACATTGATCAACATCGGCGTGCTGCGCGGCTATCGCTGGCACTTCATGGCCCGCCTCTGGCGCACGCCGCTGCTCGGCGAGTTGGTGCAGGCGACGACGACGCGCGCGGGCTTCCGGGCCCTCCTGAAGCTCGGCAATCCGCGCGGCCTGCCGCCGGCCTTCGTCGATCGCATGTACGAAGACTACGACGCCGGCACCAAGCGCGCGATCCTCAGGCTGTACCGCGCGACCTCCGATCTCGACGCCCTTTCGCGGCGCTTGCACGAAGCGCTGCGGCCGCTCGACCTCCCTGCACTCGTCGTGTGGGGGCTCGCCGATCCCTACCTGCCCGGCCGCTATGCGCGCGCCCAGCTCGACACCTTTCCGCGCGCACGCATCGTCGAACTGCCCGACAGCGGTCACTTTCCGTACGCGGACAATCCCGCGGCCGTCGCCGACGCGGTATTGCCCTTCCTGCGCGAACGCTGCGGCGAGCCGGCGGTGGCGCCTTAGGTGGACCAGGCATGCCGCGGGAAAGCATCTGCGCTCCCTCGACCGGAGGATGGCGCAGCGCGCCTGAGCCGGTGCCGGCCCGCGCCTCGCGCAGTACACTGCGCGGACGATAACGACAGGAAGCGACCGAGGAGGAACGCAGATGCTGCCCGTTGGCTATTTCCCGTGTACCCAGGATCCCCCGAAGGGCGAGCACGTCGCCCGCATGATCGACGAGATCGTCGAGCAGGCCGAGCTCTGCGAGCAGGTCGGCTTCGACGGCTTCTTCTTCACCGAACACCACCAGCAGGAAGACGGCTACCTGCCCGCGCCGGTGCTGATGGCCGGCATCGTCGGCGCGCGCACGCAGCGCCTGAAGGTCGGCACCTGCGTGCTGCTCGCGCCGCTGTATCACCCGGTCCGTCTCGCCGAGGACATCGCCGTCGTCGACCAGGCGACCAAGGGCCGCTTCATCACCGCCGCCGGCATTGCCTACCAGCCCAGCGATTTCGAGGCTTTCGGCGTCAACATCAAGCAGCGCGTCGGCCGCACCGAGGAGATCGTCGAGGTGCTGCGCAAGGCGTGGACGGGCCAGCCGTTCAGCCATCCGAGCAAGTACCACAGAATCGAGAACGTGCGCGTGACGCCGACGCCCTACCAGAAGGGCGGCACGCCGATCTGGCTCGCCGGCTGGGTGCCGGAAGGCATCGAGCGCGCCGGCCGCATCGCCGACGGCTGGATCGCCGATCCGATCCAGTCGCTGCCCGTCATCAAGGAATACACGCGTCAGTACCGCGAGGCGGCGAAGAAGCACGGCCGCAAGCCCTATGTCTGCCTGATGCGCGACTGCGTGATCGGCGACAGCTGGCAGCAGTGCATCGACAAGAGCGCGATGACGATGGTGACGCATCGCTGGTACTACGGCTTCGGCGCCTATGCGCCCGACAAGTACCTGCAGGACATCAAGAGCGCCGATCAGCTCACCTTCGAGAAGGTCGCGCAGGACCGGCTCATCGCCGGCTCACCGGAGCAGTGTCTCGACCAGCTGAAGATGTGGCAGGAAGAAATCCAGCCGGACTACCTGATGCTCCGCATGCGCCAGCTCGGCGAGCCCGCGCAGCCGGAAGCGCTGCGCGACATCCGCGCCTTCGGCGAGAAGGTGATTCCGAAGCTCTGAGCGCAGCGTCTCAGGCGACGCGGCGCGTCGCCTGAGGCCGGTCGGCGCCACGGCCTTCGGTCTTGAAGTAGTCGACGAGGCCGACCATGCGATCGGCCTGCTCCTCCAGCGACTTGCTCGCCGCCGCGATTTCCTCGACCAGCGCCGCGTTCTGCTGCGTCGATTCCTCGATCTGCCGCACGGCCGCGTTCAACTGACCGACGCTGCCGCTCTGTTCCCGCGAGGCGGACGCCACGTCGCCGATGATCGTCGACACGCGCTTGATCGACTCGACGATCGCGGTGAGCGTGCCGCCGCTGTCGTTGACGAGCCGCGAGCCGTCCTCGACGCGCTGGACGCTGGTCTGGATCAGCGTCTTGATCTCCTTCGCCGCCGTGGCGCTGCGCTGGGCGAGATTGCGCACTTCACCGGCGACGACCGCGAAACCCCGCCCGTGATCGCCGGCGCGCGCGGCCTCGACGGCGGCGTTCAGCGCGAGCAGATTGGTCTGGAATGCGATCTCGTCGATCACCGCGATGATGTCGGCGATGCGGCTCGAGGATTCGTTGATCTCCTTCATCGCCTGCACCGCGGCACCGACGACTTCGCCGCCGTCGACGGCCTGGCTGCGCGCGCTCTGCGCGAGCTCGTCGGCCTGTACGGACTGCTGCGTGTTCTGTACCAGCGTCTCGCTGAGGCCCTTCATCCCCGCATTGGTCCGTTCGACGCCCAGCGCCTGCGCCTCCGTGCGGCGGCTCAGATCGTGGTTGCCGCTCGCGATCTCGCCGGTCGCCGTGCGCATGCTCGCCGCGGCATGCCGGATTTCGTCGACCGTCGCGACGAGCTTGTCGAGGCTGCCGTTCATCGCGTCGCGCAGCACCGCGAAATCGCCTCGCGCTTCGACCTCCACGCGCTGCGTCAGATCGCCGTCGGCGAGCGCTTCGACGACGCGGCGCGTGTCGGCCAGCGGGATCGCGATCGCGTCGAGCGTGCCGTTGAAGCCTTCGACGATGCGGCGGAAGGCGCCTTCGTGACGCGACGCATCGGCGCGCACCTGCAGGGCGCCGGCGGCCCCGGCGACCGCGAGCGCGCCGGCGTCGTCGATCAGCGCGGCGATCGCGTCGATGCAGCGATTGAGGTTGTCGGTGACTTTCTTGACGTGGCCGCCGTACTTCGTCGTGATCTTCGCCGGCGTCTTGCCGTGCGCGATCTCGTCGACGTAGACGGCGGCGAGATCCAGCGGCTGGACCAGCGCGTCGAGCATCTCGTTGATGCCGGTCGCGAGCTCGCGCCAGAACCCGGATCCGAACTTGTCGAGCTCGAGGCGCCAGTCGAGGTGGCCCTTCTTCGCGCCGTAGATCATGCCTTCGATCTGGTGCTGCGCGATCTTCTGCTGCGTCAGCTCGCGCCATTCGATGACCGTTCCCAGCGTCTCGCCGCATTCACCGCGGATCGGCGTTCCGCGCAGGCGGAAGCTGCGCTCGCCGAGCGCGTGCTCGAGCGGATCACCGTCGACTACGGCGGCGAGCGCCGGGGACAGCGCCGTGAACGGCAGGCCCGTCGGCGCGGCCGGATCGAAGTCGGGCGCATCCCGGCGTATCGCATCGCCCTGCTCGCGCAACACCGTAGCCAGCGCGGTGTTGACGAAGTCGATGCGACCCGCATCGTCGAGCACCGTCACGCCGAGCGATGCCGCATCGAGCGCCTGCACGATGCGCGCATCCTGCGCGGCGCGGGCGCGTTCGGCGGCGCGCTGCCGGGCCTGGTGCTCGAAGGCCTGCGCGAACACCTCGCCGAGCCGGCGAAAGTCGCCGGGCAGCTCGGCCAGGCGCGCATCGGCGCCGTCGCGTACGGCCTCCAGCGCGGACTGCAGGCGCTCGAGCGGCGGCACCACGCGCCGGTAGATCGTCGCCAGTACCAGCGCGACGACGACCAGCAGCGCACCGAAGCTCGCCATCACCGTGCTTCGCGCCGCGCTTGCCGCAGCCTCGGTAGGGGCGATAGTCGCCACGTGAGACCAGATGACGACGCCGCTCGCGGCGCCGGCAACGAGCATCACGACGGCGAGTCCGATCAGCAGTGTCTTCAAGCTCGAATTTTTCATGCGTTTTCGTCGGGGAGTGTTGCGGTGGAGGCTCGGCGAGCCGGATTCGTAGCCCGGATGAGGGCAGCGAATCCGGGATCGACGCCGCATCGAAGCGCCGTCGTGCGCAGTGCTCCATTCGTGCCTGCACGGCAGGACCGGGATTCTTCGCGATCCGCGATGCCCGATCCCGGATTCGCTGCCCTCATCCGGGCTATGTGGAGCGCGTTCGGATGCGAGGGCGCAAGGCCCTCGAGCGGCCATTGACCCTCGACT
>JBFWSI010000123.1:0-8949 GCA_050248455.1 Gammaproteobacteria bacterium
GATTCTGCAATCGTTGTTTCCCCGCGATGTCTTCGCGGAGTTCGACCGGCTGCAGCGCGAGTTGCAGCAGCGCTTCGACGTGCAATCGAGCATACGCGGCCTCGCCCGCGGCGCCTTTCCGGCGCTGAACGTCGGCGGGACTCCGCAGTCCGTCGAGATCTACGCCTTCGCGCCCGGCATCGATCCGGCCGCGGTCGAGATCCAGCTGGAGAAGAACGTCCTGACCATCGCCGGCGAGCGCCGGCGCGAGGCCCTGCCCGAGAAGGCGACCGTCCACATCGACGAGCGCTTCGACGGCCGCTTCCGCCGCGTCGTCAGCCTGCCGGACGACATCGATCCGGACACCGTGCGCGCGAGCTACACGGACGGCGTCCTGCACGTCAGCGTGCAGCGCCGCGCCGAAGCCCGGCCGCGTCGCATCGCCATCAACTGAGTGCCGTGAGGAGAACCGCCATGAACGACGCTACCGAAGTGAGCCGTCGCGCACGCAGCGACGGCCAGTCGCAGGCCGCGCTGTTCCCGCCGGTCGACGTCCGCGAGGACGCGAGCGGCATCACCTTGCAGGCCGATCTGCCGGGCGTGACGAAGGACAAGCTCGAGCTGCACATCGAGGCCGACACGCTGACCATCGAAGGCGAGGTCGCACTGAACCTGCCGGAAGGCATGGAGGCGACGCACGCCGAAGTGCAGCTGCCGCGCTACCGACGCGTGTTCACGCTGTCGAAGGAGCTCGACAGCGAGCAGGTGAAAGCGGAACTGCGGCACGGCGTGCTGACGCTGCGCATTCCCAAGGCGCCGCACGCGCAGCCGCGACGCATCGAAGTCGAGGTGCACTGAGCGACCCGCGACGCCGCAGCCCGGGCTACGGAGCGCCGCACGACTTCGCTCTTCGTAGCCCGGGTGCAGCGTAGCGGAACCCGGGATCTTCATCGCGGCACGAACGCCGCAGCCCGGGCGGCGCAAGACCGCCCTCAGTCCTCGCGCCGCGTCGCCGTCTCGATCAGCGCGGCCATCGCTACGCCCCGTGCGCCCTGCGCGCGCAGGCCGGCGACCACGCCGGCGCGATCCTCGGCGCTGCGGTTCTGGCTGAGCTTCCACTTGCCCTCGCTGCGCGCGATCGGCAGCTCGATGCCGACGAGGGCGCGCTTCATCTGCACGATGAAATCCGCCGGCGCGTCGTCGACCGCCCACGGCCGCGGCAGCGCATGCTCGTGACGGTTCGTCAGATCCTCGAGCTGGCGCTGCAGCCAGTTCGCATCGTCGAAGAGGCGCGGGCGGCCCCACACGTGGACCGCGACGAAGTTCCAGGTCGGCACGACCTTGCCGTGCTCACGCTTGCTCGCGTACCAGCCCGGCGAGATGTAGTCCTCCGGCCCGGCGAAGACGACCAGGCATTCCTCGACCGCGGCCAGCTCGGCGAGCTGCGGATTCGCACGGGCGACGTGCGCGCGCAGGGTGCCGCGCTCGCCCTCGTCGGCGTAGAGCAGGAAGGGCACGTGATTGGCCATGACGCCGCCGGGACCGGCCGTGACGAGCGTGCCGAGCGGAAACGTCCGGACCAGCTCGTGCTGGGCCTCGAGGCGGTCTTCGCGAAAATGCTTGGGCAGGTACATGCGGCGAGTATAAGCGCAAGGCGAGGTGTCAGGCGGCTACCGCGCGCGCGTGCTTCACGCCTTCGCGCCGGCCGACGACGTGCGCAATCATGCCGCGGGCGAGCTCCTCCTCGCCGAGGAACACGGTGCTGCCCGTATCGCGCCGCAGGAGATCGGCTTCGACCTCGTTGTGCGAGCGGATCACGACCTCGATCGCGGGATTCAGCGTGCGCGCGATGCCGACGAGCCGGCGCACGTCGACGGTGTCGGGAATCGCGACGACCAGCATCGATGCGCGCACGACGTGGGCCTGGATCAGCACCTCCGCCGTCGCGACGTCGCCGCTGACGGCGGGCAGGCCGCGCGCGCGCAGCTGCTCGACGAGCTCGCGATTGCCTTCGGCCGTCACGAACGGGATGCCGCGGGCTTCGAGCGCGTCGCCGATGCGACGGCCGACGCGGCCGTAGCCGACGAGCAGCACGTGGCCGGTGAGCAGCGTCTCGTCGGTGTTCGCCGGCAGCTGCGCATAGGGATCGACGCGGCGTTCGAACCAGGCATTGCTCGGCAGGCGCTCGCGCAGCCAGCGTTGGACCGGGCCCAGGGCGGCGAACAGCGCGACGTTCAGCGTGATCGACACCAGCGCGGCGGCGAGCACGAGATCCTGGCCCTCGACCGGCAGCACGCCGAGGGCGACGCCGAGGCCGGCGAGGATGAACGAGAACTCGCCGATCTGCGCGAGGCTCGCGCCGACCGTCAGGGCCGTGCCGAGCGGGTAGCGGAAGGCGAGCACCAGCGCCATCGCCGCCAGCGTCTTGCCGACGACGACGATGCCGATGACGAGCGCGAGCCGCAGCGGCTCCTCCCACACCGTCGCCGGATCGAACAGCATGCCGACCGATACGAAGAAGAGCACCGCGAAGGCGTCGCGCAGCGGCAGGGTCTCGTCCGCGGCGCGGTGACTGAATTCGGATTCGCGCATCATCATGCCGGCGAAGAAGGCGCCGAGCGCGAAGGACACGTCGAAGAGCTTCGCGGCGCCGAAGGCGACGCCGACCGCCGCAGCGACGACGCACAGCGTGAAGAGCTCGCGCGAGCCGGTGTTCGCAACCCACCACAGCAGCTTCGGCAGCGCGCGCTTGCCGACGAGCAGCATGAAGGCGACGAAGCCGCCGACCTTGACGAGCGTGAAGCCCAGCGTCGTCAGCAGCGAGACGAGGTCGACGCCGCTGCTGCTCGCGCCGGCGAGCGCGGGCAGGAGCACCAGCACGAGGACCATCACGAGGTCCTCGACGACCAGCCAGCCGACGGCGATGCGGCCGTTGACGGATTCGAGCAAATCCCGGCCTTCGAGCGCGCGCAGCAGGACCACGGTGCTCGCGACCGACAGGCACAGGCCGAACACGAGCGCGGCGCCCAGCGACCAGCCCCACAGCAGCGCGGCCGCCGCGCCCAGCGCGACGGCGACGCCGATCTGGACGATCGCGCCCGGCACGGCGATGCGCCTGACCTCGGCGAGATCGGCCAGCGAGAAGTGCAGGCCGACGCCGAACATCAGCAGCATCACGCCGATCTCGGCGAGCTGGCCGGCGAGCGCCATGTCGCCGACGAAGCCCGGCGTCGCCGGCCCGACCGCGATGCCGGCGAGGAGATAGCCGACGATCGGCGGCAGCCGCAGGCGCGCGGCGACCAGGCCGAACAGCAAGGCGAGGCAGTAGCCCGCGGCGATGAGGGCGATCAGCGAGACGTCGTGCGGCATCGGGCCATCCTGTGCGAGTCGGTTCCGATTGTCGGACCCGGGCATGCCGGCGGTCCATCAGTGATGCTCCCGGGGGCATCGAAGTTTCCGTGGCCCGGGCGACGCGCATCACCCGCTGCTCAAACGAGCGGCTCGAACAGCTGCGCGAGGGTCGTGTCGTCGAGCAGCGGGCCGTCGTCCGCCGCGCCTTCGGCGTAGAGACCCTGGACCAGCATCTGCTTGCGCGCCTGGAGCTCGAGCATCTTCTCTTCGACGCTGCCGTCGATGATGAGCTTGTAGACGAACACGGGCTGGGTCTGACCGATGCGGTGCGCGCGATCGGTGGCCTGCGCCTCGACGGCGGGGTTCCACCACGGATCGTAGTGGATGACGGTGTCGGCTTCGGGCAGATTGAGCCCGACGCCGCCGGCCTTGAGGCTGATCAGGAAGACGTCGACGTCGCCGCGGCGGAAGGCGTCGATTGCCTCGTCGCGTCGTTTCGTCTTGCCGGTCAGCTTCACGTAGGCGATGCCCTGCGCGTTCAAGGCCTGTTCGATCAGCGCGAGCATCGAGGTGAACTGCGAGAACACCAGCACGCGGCGACCTTCCTCGTACAGCTCCTCGAGCAGCTCGACCAGGCGCTCCAGCTTCGCCGACGGTGCGTGCGACGGCGCGTCCGGATCGAGCAGCCGCGGATCGCAGCAGACCTGGCGCAGCTTCAGCAGCGCGTCGAGGATCGTGATCTGGCTGCGCGCGAAGCCCTGCTGTTCGATCGCCTCGCGCACGCGCCGATCGACCGTCACGCGCACGCTCTCGTAGCGCTCGGCCTGTGCCGGCGAGAACTCGATGCGCTGGACGATCTCGGTCTTCGGCGGCAGCTCGCTCGCGACCGCCTGCTTGCTGCGCCGGAGCATGAACGGCGCGACGCGGCGCGCGAGGGCCTGCTGGCGCGCCAGATCGCGATGCGTCTCGATCGGCGTGCGGTACTGGCGCCGGAACGACTCCGCGTCGCCGAGGAAGCCGGGCATCAGGAAGTCGAACAGCGCCCACAGCTCGCCGAGATGATTCTCCAGCGGCGTGCCGGTCAGGCACAGGCGATGGCGCGCGTCGAGCAGGCGCGCGACCTGCGCGGCCTTCGCGCGCGGGTTCTTCACGTTCTGCGCCTCGTCGAGGATCACGCTGTGGAACTCGAGCCGCCGCAGCTGCGCCTCGTCGCGCGGCAGCAGCGCATAGGTCGTCAACACCAGATCGGCGCGTGAGGCGGCATCGAACAGCGAGTGGCGCTGCGGCCCGTGCAGCACCTGCACCGTGAGCGCCGGCGCGAAGCGCTCCGCTTCGCGCCGCCAGTTGCCCATCAGACTGGTCGGCGCGACGACCAGCGCCGGCACGTCGAGCCGGCCGGCGCGCTTCTCGCGCAGCAGATGCGCGAGCGTCTGCAGCGTCTTGCCGAGGCCCATGTCGTCGGCGAGCACGCCGTTGAAGCCGTACTCGCGCAGGAACTGCAGCCAGGCGAGACCTTTCAGCTGGTAGGGACGCAGCTCCGCGCGGAGATCGGGATCGGGCGCGACGGGCGCGAGGCCCGTGAAGTCGCGCAGGCGCTCCGCGAGCTCGCGCCAGCGCTGGCCGCCGCTGATGGCCAATCCTTGCGCCGCGAGCTCTTCGAGCAGCGGGGCATCGAAGCGCGACAGGCGGGCGGCCGCGCCGCGGCGCTCGCGGTCGAACAGCGCCGCGAGCGTGTCGAGCAGCGGACGCAGCCGCGCGGCGGGGATCTCGACGTAGCGCTGCGCGCCGATCGGCACCACGACGATCTCCGGCAGCTTGGTCCAGTCCATGCCGAGCACCGGCGCGATCGCGTCGAGCAGCGGGATGCGCTCTTCGCCGATCTGGAAGTGGAAGGACAGCTCGAACCAGTCGATGCCGCTGGTCTCGTCGATCTCGGCGAGCCAGTCGGCGCGCTCGAAGCGCAGCGGGAAGTCGTCGTCGATCGCGAAGCGCCAGCCCGCCGCCTCGAGCTCGGGCCGTGCGCGCAGCAGCGCCGACCAGCGCAGCGCATCCTCGGCCTCGTCGTCGCCATAGGCGAGGTAGGCGGTGGCATCCGGCCGCGCGGGATCGGGCGAGCGGCCCGCGCGCTCGAAGCCGAAGCCGCGCAGGCGCTCGTGCAGCGCGATCTCGCCGGCGACGTCGCGCGTGACGGTGACGTAGCCCTCGTCCGTCCGCAGCGTCGTCGAGGTGAGGCCGGGATCGACGGGCAGCACGTCCGCGTCGTAGGCGACGTCGAGCAGTGCCCAGGCGTGGGCACGTTCGCGATCGCGACTGCCGCGCAGGCTCAGGATCGGATGCGGCGCATGGCCGCGGTTGTCGCGTATCGCCACCGCGACGGGCGGCGGGATCGGCACGCGGCGGAAGTTCGACACCAGCTCGGTGGCGACGCGCTCGGCATCGGCCGTCGGCACCGGCGGCGCGCTCTCGAGCAGCGCGATCTGCGCGCCGGACAGGCCGCCGGTGTCGAGCTCGCCGACGCAGTGGCCGTCGGGATCGATGTAGAGCGGCGGCTCGCTGGGGATCACGCGCCCGCCGTCCTCGACCTCGGCGTCGAGCGCGAGCAAGGTCGCCGAGGCCGGCATCCAGCGCAGCAGCAGGCGGCGCGCAGGGCCGCGCGTCAGCGGCGGCTCGCTGGCCGAGGCCCAGTGCGCGCGGCCGCTGTCGAGGATCAGCTGCAGCGCGTGGTAGGCGGCGCGACCGCGCAGCGCGTAGGCGGAGTGATAGACGTTGAGGCCCGACAGCAAGGTCGCGATCTCGCGATCCAGCGCCGTGGTCACGCGCGAGGCCATGCCGTAGCCGATGCCGAAGGTGTCGAGATCGACGGCGCGCCCGCGGCTGATCCGGCCCCCTTTGGCGCTGCGCTTGACCACGCGCGGCTCGAGCCGCAGCAGCTCGCGCGCGTCGGGCCCGCGGCCGTGCGTGACGGCATCGAAGAGGTAGACGAGGTATTCGTCGCCGTCCTCGATCGTGGGCTCCGGCGCCCCGGCCTGGGCGACCTGGCCCAGCCAGCGCACGATCGCCGGCGGTGTCGCCGCCGCCGCGCGGCCCGTCGGCAGCTGGCTCGCGGCCCACGCGCAGCAGGCGGCCGCGACGTGCTTGCAGTTGTAGAGCACCGGGCAGGTGCAGTGGCCGTCGATGTCGACCTCGTCGGCCTTCTGCACCAGCTTCACGTCCTGACGATAGAGCTCGCCCTGGCTGCCCGTGGTGCTGGCCGTCAAGCGGCACGCCGAGCCGTTCGGCTGGGCGTCGAATTCGAGCACCTTGCCGGCGGTGTGATAGGCGAGGCCGCGCTGGAAGGCGGTCGGTCCCAGCGCGCGCCTGATCAGGCTCAGAGTCAGTTTCATCGCGACGATATCGGCGTTCCAACCCGGCATCGTCGCAGGCCGCGCCGCATTCGGGAAGCGGGGCGCGGCCTCGCCGCGCTCGGGCCGTGTCGGCCTGCGACCGACACCGGCGCCGGGCCGCATGCTAGTGTCGTGTCCCGCGCGAAGGGAGAGCAGGGCATGACGGCGAGCGGAGGGCTGGACGGTCTCGAACTCGAGGTTGCGATCATCGGCAGCGGCGTCGGCGGTCTCTACGCCTTGCAACGGGTGCGCGATCAACTGGGCCTGGACGTGCAGGCCTTCGACGACGCGGGCGGCGTCGGCGGCACCTGGTACTGGAACCGCTACCCGGGCTGCCGCGTCGACACCGAGGCCGCGGTGTACTGCTATTCCTTCGACGAGGTCCTGTTCCGAAGCTGGCAGTGGTCCGAGCGCTATCCGGCGCAGCCCGAAGTCCTCGAATACCTGAACGCGGTCGCCGACAAGCACGATCTGAAGCGATCGATCAACTTCGACACGCGCATAGTCGCGGCCTCATGGGACGAGTCCGCGGCGCGGTGGTGCTTGACGACCGCGCGCGGCGAGCGCATCGCGGCACGCTACCTCATCGAAGGCGTGGGCCTGCTGTCGTCGACGAACACGCCGTCCTTCCCCGGCCTCGAGCGCTACCGCGGCGTCGTGCATCATGCGGCGCGCTGGCCCGCGGCGGGCGTCGATCTCGCGGGCAAGCGCATCGGCGTCATCGGCACCGGCTCGACCGGCATCCAGATCGTCACCGCGCTCGCGCCCGAGGCCGGCCATCTCTACGTCTTCCAGCGCACGCCGCAGTATGTCGTGCCGCTGGGCTGCGGGCCGTTTCCCGCGGCGCGTCGCCGCGAGATGAACGCGGATCCGGCGGGCTACGTCGCGCGCATGCTGAACACGGCCTCGGTGTTCGGGCTGGACGAGAGCACGACGCCCGCGCTGTCCGTGCCGGCCACCGAGCGCGAGCGCGTGTACGAAGCCGCGTGGCGCAAGGGCGGCGGCTTCGGCTTCATGCTCGAGACCTTCGGCGACATCGTCACCAGCAAGGCCGCGAACGACACGGCGACGGAGTTCATCCGCGCGAAGATCCGGGCGATCGTCGAAGACCCTGCACTCGCCGAGAAACTCTGTCCCACCGATCTCTATGCGAAGCGTCCGCTCGCGGTCGACGGCTACTACGAGTGCTTCAATCGCGACAACGTGACGCTGGTCGACGTGAAAGCCGCGCCGATCCTCGAGCTCACCGAGCGTGGCATCCGCACCGCGGCGGCAGAGATCGAGCTGGACGTGATCGTGTTCGCGACGGGCTTCGACGCGATCACGGGCAACTATCTCAAGATCGACACCACCGGCCGCGGCGGGGTGAAGCTCGCCGACAAATGGCGCGACGGCCCGCTCGCCTATCTGGGCATGACGATCGCCGGCTTTCCGAACCTCTTCATGATCTTCGGTCCCTTCGGCCCGTTCACGAGCCAGCCGCTGGTGCATGAATACCAGGTCGACTGGATGACGAAGCTGATCGTGCATGCCCGTGCAGCAGGCGCGCGCAGCATCGACACGGCGCAGGGCGCCGAGAGCGCCTGGGTGCAGCGCTGCCGCGACGGCGCCGCGCAGACGCTGTTCCCGCAGGTCGACAGCTGGATCAACGGCGCCAACGTGCCGGGCAAGCCGAAGGCGTCGATGTTCTGCATGGAAGGCATGGCCGCGTACATGAAGGCCCTGGACGCGATCGTCGCGGCGGACTATGCGCCGTTCCGGTTCGGCGATTGAACCAGCGCAGCGGAAACTCTGGCTCTTGCAGCGTTTCCGCGGGCCGGATTGCAGCGTCTGGGAATAACTCCCGACGAGCCGATGACGGCCGCCGTGCGCTGCTACACTCGAACATGACGCGCAGGAGGCGCATTCGTCCGCGATGGCGCCGCTGCACGGCCGGTCGAACTCAATACGAACGAAGCGAGGAGGAGATACCCGATGAGCGTACGACGCCTGAAGACTTGCGCGGCGGTTTCCCTGGCACTGGCAGCGGCCGGCGCCCAGGCGCACGACAACCCGTTCCAGATGATCGAGTACGGCGACGGCACGACGGTGGCGGTGGACGCCGTCGACATGCAGGGCAACAAGGTCACGATCAACGACGAGACCGGTTTCACCTACGGCGGCGACAACCTCGGCAAATATGCCGGGGGCAAGATCGCCACCGGCAGCAAGGATCCGGCGGTGTGCGGCAGCTTTG
>JBFWSI010000124.1:0-8944 GCA_050248455.1 Gammaproteobacteria bacterium
CACGCGCAGAATCTCGGCGCCTGGGACCAGTGCTACGAGCAGCTCGGCCGCGGCCGTTTCATCGGTCGCCTCGACGAGCTGTGGCTGGACGGCCTGCAGCTGTTCCGCGAGCGCACCAGCCACGACGTGCTCGAGACCGGGGTGCCGTGGCCGGGCTCGCGCACCTTCGGCATCCCCCTCGCGATGCAGGGCACGGCCGTCTACGGCGGACGCCCGATGCCGAACGACATGATCCTGACCCTGGGACCGCAGGACGCCCTGGAATTCCGCACCCCGTCCTCGCTCGACATCGTCGGGCTCTCCCTCGCGGCCGATGCGCTGAGCGCCTTCAGTCGCGAGCTCGAAGGCATCGACATCGAGGACGAGCTGCGCGGCCGGCTGCTGCTGTCCGTCGCGCCGCCGACGCTGGCGAGCCTGCGCAGCTTCCTCGGCCACGTGTTCGAGCTGCTCGAGACCAGCGCCGAGCAACTGGAAAACCCCCAGATCGCCCGCGGCCTGAAGCACGCGCTGCTCGAACGCGTGATCGGCGCGGTGCGCGACGCCCGCGCCGAGCCACCGCAGACCTTCACCCGCTCGGTGCGCCGCGGCGTCGTGCAGCGCGCGCGGGACTATGCGCTGTCGCGCACCGACGAGCCCGTCACCGTCGTCGAGCTGTGCTCGGCCCTGAAAATCAGCCGGCGCACGCTGCAGACCTGTTTCCACGACATGCTCGGCATGAGCCCGCACCAGTATCTGCGCACGCTGCGCTTGAACGGCTTGCGCCGCGATCTGCGCTGTGCGATCGCAGCGACGACCTCGGTGCAGGCCGTCGCCGCGCGCTGGGGCTTCTGGCACCTGTCGAGCTGCGCGGCGGACTATCGCCGGCTCTTCGGCGAACTGCCTTCGGCGACGCTGCGCGCGACGCGCTGAGGCGCGCGTGCGCGCCGGCCGATCGAGTCAACCGATCGAGTCGGCGATAGCCGCGATCGATACCGCCCATTGGCACGAACGATTGGCGGGCCTCTGCCGTCTTCGGCACACTACGTGACGACGTCGGCGCACAACGCCGGCCCCCTCCAGCGCAGAACACAAGGAGACAATCATGGACATCGGCATCGACGACAAGACCCGCGCCAAGATTGCGGACGGCCTCGGCCACCTGCTCGCCGACAGCTTCACCTTGTACCTGAAGACCCACGGCTTCCACTGGAACGTGACGGGGCCGATGTTCAACACGTTGCACCTGATGTTCATGGACCAGTACTCGGAGCTGTGGAACGCGTTGGACTCGATCGCCGAGCGCATCCGCGCGCTGGGCGTGTCGGCCCCGGCCTCGTATGCGCAGTTCACGCAGCTCGCGAGCATTCGCGAAGAGGCGGGCGTGCCGAACGCGACGGACATGATCCGGCAGCTGATCGATGGCCAGGAAGCCGTCGTGCGCACCGCGCGCGGCATGTTCCCGATCGTCGACAAGGCCGGCGACGAGCCGACCGCCGATCTGCTGACGCAGCGCATGCAGATCCACGAGAAGAACGCATGGATGCTGCGCAGCCTGCTCGAGAGCGGCGAGGCGCCGGTGCCGGTCGCCCGCAAGCAGAAGCGCAAGTGAGCCTCGCGCGCGCCGCTGCTCGGCGGGCCAGGGCGCGCGTGATGCCGGCGTCGTCGCTCCCTTGAAGTCCAAAACGCGCCGTCGCCCGTGAACGAGGCCGTGCTCGCCGACGATCCGACGCGCGATCCCGTCTGCGGCATGCGCGTCGATCCCGCGAATTCGCGCGCGCAGCGCGAGTGGAACGGCCGTGTGTTCCACTTCTGCTGCGCGGGCTGCGCGACGAAGTTCGATGCCGATCCGCAGGGCTACGCAACGGGCACCGTCAGCCTGCCGACGCCGCTGCCCGCGCCGACGGCAGCGGCGAAGGCTGCGCCACCGGGCGCCGCCTACGTCTGCCCGATGCATCCCGAGGAGACGAGCGAAGTGCCCGCCGACTGCGCGATCTGCGGCATGGCGCTGGAGCCGATGCGGCCGACGCTCGCGGTCGAAGACACGCCCGAGCTGCGGGATTTCCGGCGACGCTTCCTGTTCAGCCTGCCGGCGACGCTGGTCGTCTTCGTGCTCGCGATGGGCGGCGAACTGCTGCCGTGGCGCGTGTCGCCGTGGTGGCAGGCCTTGCTCGCGACTCCGGTCGTCGTGTGGGCCGGCGCGCCGCTCTTCTCGCGCGCGTGGCAGTCGCTGCGCCACCGCCGCGCGAACATGTGGACGCTGATCGGGCTCGGCACCGGCAGTGCCTATCTCTACAGCCTGATCGCCCTCCTCGCCCCCGACGCGCTGCCCGCGGCCGCCCGGCATCACGGCGCCGTCGCCGTCTACTTCGAGGCGGCCGCCGTGATCGTGTCGCTGACCCTGCTCGGCCAGATCCTCGAAGGCCGCGCGCGCGCCCGCACCGCCGACGCGCTGCGCGCCCTGCTGTCGCTGCAGCCGCCGCAGGCGATGAAGATCGACGCGCAGGGCGACACCGTGGCGACGCCGATCGAGGCCGTCGTGGTCGGCGATCGGCTGCGCGTGCGGCCGGGCGAAAAGATCCCGCTCGACGGCGTCGTCGTCGACGGCGCGAGCGAAGTCGACGAGTCGATGCTGACGGGCGAGACCCTGCCGCGCGAGAAGCGCGCGGGCGACGCCGTCGTCGGCGGCACGCTGAACGGACATGGCAGCCTCGATCTGCGCGTCACGCGCGTCGGCGACGACACGGTGCTCGCGAAGATCGTCGAGCTCGTGCTCGAGGCGCAGCGCTCGCGTGCGCCGCTGCAGCAGCTCGCCGATCGCGTCGCCGCCTGGTTCGTGCCGGTCGTGGTGATCGTCGCCGTCGCGGCGCTGTTCGCCTGGGGCTATGCCGGCGGGGACAAGGGCTGGACGCTCGGCCTGTGGCATGCGATCGCGGTCCTGATCATCGCCTGTCCCTGCGCGCTCGGCCTCGCAACGCCGATGTCGGTGATGGTCGCGACGGGCCGCGCCGCGCAGTCCGGCATCCTGTTCCGCCATGCCGCCGCCCTCGAGCGGCTCGCCGCGATCGACTGGCTGCTGGTCGACAAGACCGGCACGCTGACGCACGGCCGGCCGCAGATAGCCGAGATCGAGACCGTCGAGGGCGTCGACGCGACGGGCGCGATCGTCGCCGCGGCCAGCGTCGCCGCGAAGTCCGAACATCCCTATGCACACGCATTGGTGCGTCACGCGCAGGCGCTGGGCCTGCGCCGCAACGCCGCCGCCGCGTTCCGGGCGAGCGCAGGCGCCGGCATGGAAGCGCGCGTGCTGGGCAAGGAAGTGCGGGTCGGGAGCGCCGCGTTCACGGCCGCGCAGGACCCTGCGCTGCTGGCGGCAGCCGACGGCTACCGACGCGCGGGCGCCTCGGCGGTGTTCGTCGCGATCGACGGCCGGGCCGTCGCGGCCCTCGCCCTGCGCGACGCCTTGAAGCCGACGGCGCGCCCGATGCTCGAGACGCTCGCCGCGCGCGGGATCACGGTCGAGGTCGCGAGCGGCGACGGGGAGGCTACCGTGCGGCGCATCGCCGAAGAGGCGCGGATCGAACATGCGCACGGCGAGCTCGCGCCGGCGGCGAAAGCGGCGCTCGTCGCGCGGCGTCGCGCCGAGGGACAACGCGTCGCGATGGCGGGCGACGGCATCAACGACGCACCGGCTCTGGCCGCCGCGGACGTCGGCATCGCGATGGGCAACGGCACCGACGTCGCGATCGCCGCCGGCGACGTCACGCTGGTGACGGGCAGCCTCGACGGCCTCGCCCGTGCCCACGAGCTCGCCGCCGCGGCCGTGCGCAACATGCGCCAGAACCTCGCCTTCGCGTTCTGCTACAACGCGGTCGGCATTCCAATCGCGGCGGGCGTGCTCGTCCCGGGCTTCGGCATCCACGCCTCGCCAATGCTCGCGGCGCTCGCGATGAGCCTGTCGTCGGTCTCGGTGGTCGGCAACGCGTTACGCCTGAGGAGGGCGTGATGAAGACGGGATTGCGGAGCGCGCTGCTCGCGCTGGCATTGACGGCCTCTGCGTTCGGCGCCGCGGCCGCACAACTGACGGTGTTCGCCGCGGCGAGCCTCACGGACGTGCTGCCGGCGCTCGCCGAAGCCTATGCGAAGACGCACGACGACGAGCTGCGGTTCTCGTTCGCCGCGTCCTCGGCGCTGGCTCGCCAGATCGAGGCCGGCGCGGAAGCGGACGTGTTCGTGTCCGCCGACGAGGAGTGGATGGACTATGCCGCCGAGCGCGAGCTGATCGTCGCCGACACGCGCGCCGTCGTCGCCGGCAACCGGCTGGTGCTCGTCGGCGGCGAGGGACAGGCACCCGTCAGCGTCGATGCGCAGCTGCCGCTCGCCGAGCTGCTCGGGGACGAGCGGCTCGCGCTCGGCGATCCCGCGCACGTGCCGGCCGGCCGCTATGCGCAATCCGCGCTGGAGAAGCTCGGACTGTGGTCGTCGGTGAAGGATCGCCTCGCGCCGGCGGAATCGGTGCGCGCGGCGCTGATGTACGTGACGCGCGGCGAGACGCCGCTGGGCATCGTCTATGCGACGGATGCGCGCGGCGTGAAAGGCCTGAAGGTGCTGGGCGAATTCGCGGCGGACACGCACCCGCCGATCCGCTACCCGGCGGCGGTGCTCGCGCAGACGGCCGAGCCGCAGGCGGCGCGCGCGTTCGTCGCGTGGCTGGGCGGGCCCGAGGCGCAGGAAGTGTGGCGGCGCTATGGTTTCGAGCTCGCCACGCCCTGATCGCCGCGTCCCCCGACGCGCTGCGGCCGACTCAGCGCACGGCGCGCGCCGGACGCGCGAAGAGTTCGTCGAGCACGCGCAGATCGAAGGGCTTGGCGAGACAGTGTTCCGCGCCGGCCTCGAGGGCGCGCGCGGCATTCTCGGGCGAGGCATAGCCCGTCATCGCAATCACGCGAATGTCGCGCGTCTGCGGATCCGCCTTCAGCCGGCGACAGACCTCGAAGCCGTCCAGGCCGGGCATCATCAAATCGATCAGCAGCACGTCCGGATCGAACTGCTGCACCTTCGAGCCGGCGTCGAAGCCGTCGACCGCAGTCTCGATCGCGAGATCGGCGCGATCTTCCAGTGCGGCCGTCACCATGCGCACGAGCTGCGAGTCGTCGTCGACGATTAGCAGGCGCAGCCGCTCGTCCCCGTCCTCGCGTTGCAGGTTGAGGCCGTGGTCGCGCGCGAAGCGCTCGATTTCGTGGCGCATGAAGCGGCGGTGGCCACCGAGCGTGAGTTCGGCCTTGAGCAGGCCCTTGGCCGCCCACTGGCGGACGGTGATCGGCGACACCATCAACATCGAGGCCACTTCCGTGGGCGTCAGATAGGGTTTCGATTTCTGCACGCTGGCTGACATCCTGTAGGCAATCCTGAGATATATCGGTCACACCGGAAGAATCGTTTAGCGGTGCAGCACGGGACGATTTCCCGACGTGTGCAGGGGCAAATCCCATCACGGCGGAGCGCACGGCCGCGCCCGGCACCCGCGATGCCCGTATTGGCGAGCCCTCCGCCGATTGCTGTAATGACGCCATGACGCCAATCGACTGGAGCGAGGTGCTGGGCCTGAGCCTGAAAGTGGCCAGCCTCGCGACCGCGGCAAGCCTCGTGCCCGCGGTGCTGACGGCCTGGCTGCTCGCCCGCTGCCGCTTCCCGGGTCGTACCCTGCTCGATGCGCTGGTCCATGCGCCGCTGGTCCTGCCGCCGGTGGTGGTCGGCTACTTCCTGCTGCTGCTGTTCGGCGCCCACGGCCTCATCGGCCGCTGGCTGCTGGAGGCGTTCGGGATCCGGCTGGCCTTCACCGCGACGGGCGCCGCGCTGGCCGGCGCCGTGATGGGCTTTCCGCTGCTCGTGCGCTCGGTGCGGCTCGGCCTCGACGCCGTCGACCGCGGCCTCGAGACGGCCGCGCGCAGCCTCGGGGCGTCGCCGCTCGACGCCTTCGTGACGATCACCCTGCCGCTGATGCTGCCCGGCATCCTCGCCGGGCTCGTGCTGAGCTTCGCGGCCTGCCTCGGCGAGTTCGGCGCGACGATCACCTTCGCCGCGAACATCCCCGGCGAGACGCGCACCTTGACGCTCGCGATCTACACCGCGCTGCAGACGCCGGGGGGAGAGGCGGTCGCGGCGCGGCTGGTCGCCGTGTCGCTCGGCCTCGCCGTCGCCGCGCTCGCCCTCGCCGAATGGAGCAATCGCCGGCTGCGCGCCTGGCTGCATGCCCCGTGCTGAGTCTGGACTTCACCGCGCGGCGCGGCGACTTCACGCTGGAAGTCGCCGCCGAACTGCCGGCGCGCGGGATCACGGGCGTGTTCGGCCGCAGCGGCGCCGGCAAGTCCACGCTGATCGACAGCATCGCCGGCGTCGTGCGACCGCAGCGCGGCCGCATCGCGCTCGACGATACCGAGTTCGTCGACGTCGCACGGCGGCAGTGGATGCCGATCGAAGCGCGGCGCGTCGGCTACGTGTTCCAGGACGCCAAGCTGTTCCCGCATCTGCGGGTAGGCGCGAACCTGCGCTACGGCCATCGACGCGCGCGCGAGGCGCCGTCGCGTATCGACTGGGAGCGCGTGATCGAGGTGATGGATCTCGCCGCGCTGCTGCAGCGCTGGCCCAATTCGCTGTCGGGCGGCGAGCGCCAGCGCGTGGCGATTGCACGCGCCCTGCTCGCGCGGCCGCGCCTGATGCTGATGGACGAGCCGCTGGCCTCGCTCGATGCGCCGCGCAAGACCGAAATCCTGCATTACATCGAACGGCTGCGCGACGAGTATCCGCTGCCGGTGCTCTACGTCAGCCATTCCATCGACGAGCTGGTGCGCATCGCCGAACACTTGCTGCTGCTGGCAGGCGGACGCGTGCTCGCCTGCGGCCCTTTCCTCGAGCTCGTCGCCGACGCCGGGCTGCAACCGCATCTGGGCCGCTTCGAGGCCGGCTCGGTCATCGAGTGCACGGTGGAGACGCACGACGAGGCGCTGGAGCTGAGCACGCTCGTCTTCACCGGCGGGCGGCTGCGCGTGCCGCGATTGGGCGTCGCGATCGGCACGCACTTGCGCGCGCGGCTGCGCGCCCGCGACGTCGCGATCGCGACGCGCGATCCGCCGGAGCTGTCGATCACCAATCGCGTCCACGGACGCATCATCGAGCTCGTGCGCCGCGAAGGGCCTTATGTCGACGTCGTCGTCGACGCCGCAGGCACGCGCCTGCATGCGCTGGTGACACGCGAGTCCTGCACGCGCCTCGGGCTGGCACCGGGACTCGCCGTCGTCGCGCTGATCAAGGCCGTCGCCCTCGACAGCCGCACCATCGGTTACCAGCGGCGCGCGCGCGAGGACGCGGAATGATGAGGAAGTGCGGCGTCTGCTAGAAGACCGGGCGGCGCGCCGCGGTGAGCCGGCCGTGCCAATAGGTGTTCGACATCGCCGAGATCACCACGCGCCCCGTGCGCGGGCTCGGGGCATGCACGAAGCGGCCGTCGCCGAGGTAGATGCCGACGTGCGAGTACGGGCTGCCGGAAGTGTTGAAGAACAGCAGATCGGCCGCGCGGATGTCCGTCAAGGGCACCGAGGGCAGCGTGGCCGCCATCGACGCCGCATTGCGCGGCAGCGTGAAATCGAAAGCGCCGAAGACGTGCTGGACGAGGCCGCTGCAATCGAAGCCCAGCGCGGGCGAATCGCCGCCGCTGACATAGGGTTTGCCTTGCATGCTCGCGGCATAGGCGACGAGGCCGAGCGTGTCGAGCGGCGAAGCGGGCCTTGCAGCGGCCGACGGTATTCCGACCTCCGGCTCCGGTCCTGGCACCGGACTCGTCAGCGAGCAGGCACTGCAAAGCAGCAATATGACGATCAGGCCGGATAGGCGCACGTAGGACAGCATCCCGCACAAGCTCCAGAGCTGAGACACAATCGAATTAAAGCCTACAACGGTTGAATTTTCATTGAATTCTACTGGGCGAACAAAGCTCCTTTTCGGTCGCTTGCGGTGCCGACACCGGACACCGAGGCCAAGCGCGGTGCCGGTGCAGGAAGCGCTTGACGCCCTTGGCGGAAGATGATTGTGCACAGCGCGAGGCCCGAACCGGGGCGTCTGTCTAAAGTTCGGAGCACATGTTCGCTCGGTGTGTCATTTTATATATATAACCCATTGATTCACATTGAAAACATGTATTTGACGAAAATTTGCCCAATCCGACGCGAAGCTTGCACCGGTACCGCACCAAGCCTCGCTCCGCGCATGCTGCCCACAGACTTATCCACAAAATCTGTGAGTAACTGAAAGCCAAAACACGGGATATTGTTCCGGATCACGGTATTTACTACGGATCTCGATATTCACTACGAAACGCTGTGCGGGATATGCTGAAAAACGGCGGGATTAATTGGGATGAAATGCCGTCTCAAACGGTATTCGAAGCCACTTCGCGCCCCATTGTGCGATGCGGCAGGGTGATACCGGGCCGGCTTGCCGGAAGCTGTCGCCCGGAAGGCACCGGCACCCCCATGAATTCCTACCGGCCCTGCCATCCCGATTCAAGACAGCAGCCAGCACCCCAATCTGACGGCGTACCACAAGAACAGAGCAGCCGAAATTACGAACCAGAACGGCCCGGAAAAGAACCCTAGGGCGCCAGCTAGGCCGGCGGTCAGCGCCAGCCACCTAGAATCCATCTGCCGAACCTCCGCCTTTGAGAAACTGCGCGCTGAGGTGCCGGCGGTGCACTGCGACTCAGCGCTTGTCCAGCACCATCAGCGCGGCCGCCCACGTAATCAATTGTAGGTCGTACGGCGAAACATCACCCCCGGACTCCTGGACGCGCCTCACCCATGCAGCTACCGCCTCCTGCGCCTCGCGCGCCCGGCGATGAGCCTCCATGCGCCTGCGTGCATCTTTCGCGTAGCGCCTGACGGCGGAACGCGAGGCGCCGGCATTGATGCCGTTC
>JBFWSI010000125.1:0-8853 GCA_050248455.1 Gammaproteobacteria bacterium
ATGCTGATCGTCTGCCGCACGAAGAAGATCGAGGAGGTCAAGCGCAAGACCGAGGGCATCTCGCTCTTCCTGATCGACACCGGGCGCAAGGGCGTCAGCCTCGGTCGCATCGACAAGCTCGGCACCAACACGCTCGATTCCTCGACCGTGTTCTTCGACGACGTACGCCTCGAGCGCGCCGATCTCGTCGGCACCGTCGACGGCGGCTGGCCGCAGCTCCTCGACGTGCTGAACACGGAGCGCATCGTCACCACCGCCGGCCTCTGCGGCACGGTCGATCTCGCGATCAGGCTCGCCGTCGATTTCGCCAACGAGCGCCGCGTGTTCGGCAAGACGCCGATCAGCGCCTACCAGGCGATCCAGTTCCCGCTTGCGCAGGCCTTCGCGGAAATCGGCTGCGCGCGACTGATGAACTACCAGGCGGCCACGCTGTGCGATCAGGGCCAGCCCTTCGGCGCCGAATCGAACATGGCCAAGCTGATCGCCTCGCAGGCCTGCGACAAGGCGACGATCCAGGCGATGCAGACCTTGGGCGGCATGGGCTATGCGAGCGAATACCACCTCGAGCGCCTGTGGCGCGACCAGCGCCTGTTCCGCTTCGCGCCGGTGTCCGAGGAGATGATTCTGAACTTCATCGCCCAGCACAACCTCGGCATGCCGCGCTCGTATTGAAGAATCCTCCTCCGTATCGGGCGTCACCGCGTGTGACGAGCTCGGCCCCGGATTCCGCGCCGCTGCGCTCCTTCCGGGCTACGAGAGAACGATTTTCGTAAGCCCGGAAGGAGCGCAGCGGAATCCGGGATCGGCGCCACGTCAGTCGCTGACCCCCGAGTTAGCGCTGCGTCTTTGATAGGGGCTATCGCACAACCCACGACCGCGGCGTCTCCTCCACGGCAGCCTACGAAAAGCATCGACAGGACGACGGCTCCCACCTATCCCTTTCTTCCTCCGTGCCCTCCGTGGCTATATAGCTGAGCGCAAATCCACTCCACTGGCGGTTCGATAGCGTATGCCCATGTAGAAATCTCCGACGTCATGCCGGCGCCAGCGGGCATCCACGCACTTCCCCGGCGTCCAGCGCGGAAAAAGAAGGATCGCCCGACGGAGGCCTCCTCGTCCGGCATGGATTCCCGCCTGCGCGGGAATGCCGGTAATCAACACGCAGTGGAGCGCATTTACGCTCGGCTATATAGACATTACGGCCTATCAAGCACCGCAGACGCCCGGCTACAATACGCAGCGTATCGAAATAGCGGCCCGCGGCCGCGCCCGGAGCATTCTTCCCCATGTGGATAGTCGAGCTGGCACTGCGTCGTCCCTATACGTTCGCGGTGATGGCTCTTCTCATCCTCATCATGGGCATATGGTCCGTGCGCGTGACGCCGAAGGACATCTTTCCGACGATCGACACGCCCGTCGTCACAGTCGTGTGGCAGTACGCCGGCCTGTCGGCCGACGAGATGCAGAGCCGGATCACGGCCTATTCCGAGTTCTCGCTCGCCAACAGCGTCGAGGACATCTCGCGCATCGAATCGCAGACGCTGTCCGGCGTCGCCGTGATCCGCGTGTACTTCCAGCCGCGCGCGAAGATCGAGCTCGCCGTCGGCCAGGTCACCGCGATCTGCCAGACCATCCTGCGCCGCATGCCGCCCGGCATGCAGCCGCCGACCATCGTGCGCTACGACGCGTCCAGCGTGCCGATCCTGCAAATGGCGATGTCGAGTCCGTCGCTGACCGCCTCGCAGCTCTACGACTTCGGCGCCTTCCGCGCCCGCCAGCAGCTGATCGGCGTGCCCGGCATGCGCCTGCCGCTGCCCTTCGGCGGCGCGCCGCGCCAGATCCAGATCGATCTCGATCTGCAGGCCTTGACCGCGCGCGGCATCACGCCGCTCGAAGTCAGCCAGGCCATCAACGCGCAGAACCTGACCTTGCCGGCCGGCACGGCGAAGATCGGCGCGACCGACTACATCGTGTCGTTGAACAGCAATCCGGAGCTCGTGCCGCTGCTGAACGAGATCCCGGTGAAGAAGGAGGCGAACGGCACGATCGTGCGCCTGCGCGACGTCGCCAACGTGCGCGACGGCTACGGCATCCAGACCAATCTCGTGCGACGCGACACGCAGGACTCGGCGCTGATCCCGTTCCTGAAGACCGGCAGCGCATCGACGCTGGACATCATCCGCGACATCAAGGCCCGGCTCCCGGCGCTGCGCGCGGCGGCGCCGCCGGACCTGTCGATCGATTTCCTGTTCGATCAGTCGCGCTTCGTGCAGGCCTCGATCGACGGCGTCGTGCTCGAAGGCGCGACGGCGGCCTGCCTCGTATCGGTGTTCGTGCTGCTGTTCCTCGGCTCCTGGCGCAGCACCGTGATCGTCGCGACCTCGATCCCGCTGTCGATCCTGAGCTCGCTGTGGCTGCTGTCGATGCTGGGCCAGTCGCTGAACGTGATGACCTTGGGTGGACTGGCGCTCGCGATCGGCGTGCTGGTCGACGACGCGATCGTCGCGATCGAGAACATCCACCGTCATCTCGAGGAAGGCGCAGCGCTCGAGCGCGCGATCCTCGAGGGCTCGCAGGAGATCGCGCTGCCCGCCTTCGTCGCGACGCTGGTCATCTGCATCGTGTTCCTGCCGGTGCTCTCCCTCGAAGGCGCCGCGAAATACCTGTTCGTGCCGCTCGCGATGGCGGTGGTATTCGCGGTCGGCGCGAGCTACGTGCTGTCGCGCACGCTGGTGCCGGTGATGGTGAAGTACCTGATGCCCGGTGAGCTGCGCGCGAAGGAGCTGGGTCGCCGCAATCCGCTCGGCTTTCTGTTCCGCGCCGTCGAGGCCGTCTTCGGCGTCGCGCAGCGCGGCTTCCACACGCTGCTCGCGGCGCTGCTGCGCTTGCGCCTCGTGGCGCTGATCGCGGCCGCCGCCGTGATCGCGAGCGCGGTGCTGCTGCTGCCGCAGGTCGGGCGCGACTTCTTCCCGACGGTGGACGCCGGGCAGTTCCGCCTGCACGTCAAGGCGCCGACCGGCACGCGGCTCGAGGAGACGCAGCAGATCTTCACCGCGGTCGGCAACGTGATCCGCGAAATCATCCCGGCCGACGAGCGCACGATGCTGATCGACAACATCGGCCTGCCCGATCCGATCAACCTCGCCTGGGGCGACAACTCGAACGTCGGCGGCTTCGACGGCGAAATCCTCGTCGCGCTCGCGCCCGGGAAGCGCGAGTCGACGCTGCGCTACATGCGCCGGCTGCGCGAACGCCTGACGCGCGAGTTTCCGCAGCTGCGCTTCTACTACCAGCCGGGCGACATGGTGAGCCAGATCCTGAACTTCGGCATCCCGGCGCCGATCGATCTGCAGGTCGTCGCCTTCGATCCGCCGAAGGCCTACGCCCTCGCGCAGGAGCTCGAACGCAAGATCGGTGAGGTGCCTGGTGTCGTCGAGGCGCGCATCCACCAGGTGATCGACGCGCCGAACCTGCGCGTCAACGTCGATCGCGTGCGCGCCGCCGATCTGGGCCTCACGCAGAGCGAAGTCGCCGGCAACGTGCTGATCGCGCTGTCCGGCAGCGGCCAGGTCACGCCGAATTTCTGGGTCGATCCTGCGGCCGGCCGACCGGTGCCGCTCGCGGTGCAGGTTCCGCAGCATCGCGTCGACGAGCTGGCCGAAGTGCTGAACATCCCCGTCGCGCGGCGCGCCGACGGCCAGGTCGAGCTGCTGTCCAATGTCGCGAGCGTCGAGCAGCGCCGCTCGCCGGCCGTGCTGTCGCGCTCGGACGCGAAGCCCGTGTTCGACGTCTATGCCGGCGTCGACGGCCGCGATCTCGGCGGCGTCGTCGACGACATCCGCGCGATACTCGCCGGCTACGACGGCAAGCTGCCCCCGGCCGTGACGGTCGGGCTGCGCGGCCAGGCCGCGAGCATGGACGCGGCCTACCGCGCGATGGCGGGTGGCCTCGGCTTCGCCGTCGTGCTCGTCTATCTCGTGCTCGTCGTCAACTTCCAGTCGTGGTCGGCGCCGCTCGTCATCCTCACGGCACTGCCCGCCGCGCTGTCCGGCATCGTCTGGATCCTGTGGCTGACGGGCACGCATTTCAGCGTGCCGGCGCTGATGGGCGCGATCATGACGGTCGGCGTCGCGACCGCGAACAGCATTCTCGTCGTGTCCTTCGCGAACCAGGCGCGCGCCTCCGGCCTCGGCGCACGCGAGGCCGCGCTCGCCGCGGCGACGACGCGCCTGCGTCCGGTCTTCATCACCGCGACGGCGATGACGCTCGGCATGATCCCGATGGCGCTGGGCCTCGGCGAAGGCGGCGAGCAGAACGCGCCGCTCGGCCTCGCCGTCATCGGCGGCCTGTCGCTGGCGACGATGGCGACCTTGCTGTTCGTGCCGGTGTTCTACAGTCTCGTCTATCAACGCAGCGATCGGCGCCAGCGCGCCAGCGCGGTACTGCCATGAAGCCCGTGTCGATCTTCGCTCTCCTCGCCCCCTTCTGCGGCCTCGCGCACGCCGCCGGACCCGCCGCGCCGCCGCCCGCGGACAGGCCCGTCGTCGTCGTCGCGCGCGCCGTCGCCGCGCCGGCGACCAGCGAACTGCTGCTGCCGGGCACGATCGAGGCCTGGCAGGAAACGCTGATCAACGCGCGCACCGACGGCTACGTCAGACGCTGGCACGCGGAGATCGGCGACACGGTCGCGGCCGGGCAGCTGCTGGTCGAGCTCGATGCGCCCGAGATCGATCAGGCGCTGGCCGCAGCGCGCGCGACGCGGGCGCAGGCGCGCGCGAACCTCGACATCGCGCGCACGACCTACACGCGCTGGAAGACGCTGGTCGAGAGGAAGACCGTCCCCGAGCAGGAGCTCGACGAGCGTCATGCGACTTTCGAGGCGCGCAAGGCCGATCTGCTCGCGGCCGAGGCGGAGGTCGCGCGCCTGAGCGAGCTGTCCGGCTTCAAGCGCGTCACGGCGCCCTTCGCCGGCGTCGTCACGCGCCGGCGCGTCGAGCTCGGCGCGCTGATCGATGCCGGCAGCGCGGAATCGCGCGAGATGTATCGCGTCGCCGAGATCAGGCGCCTGCGCATCCGCGTCGGCGTGCCGCAGGCGAACCTGCGCGCGATCGAGCGCGGCATGCCCGCCGCGGTGCTCGTCGCCGAGTTCCCGGGCCAGCGCTTCGAAGGCCGGGTGTCGCGCACGGCCGGCGCGATCGATCCCGCGACGCGCACGCTGCTGACCGAGGTCGAGCTGCCGAACGCCGACGGCCGCCTGCTGCCGGGGCTCTACGCGCAGGTGCGCTTCGAGCTGCCGTTCGCGGGCGCGACGGTGCTGGTGCCGACGAACGCGGTGCGCGTCGATGCGCGCGGCGCGCACGTCGCGATCGTCGACGACGCGCAGCAGGTGAGGATCGCGAAGGTCGAGCTCGGCCGCAATCTCGGCACGCAGGTCGAGGTGCTGCACGGCCTCGCGCCCGACACCGCGGTGATCCTGAATCCCAGCGATCTGCTGCAGGACGGCGTGCCCGTCGTCGCCAAGGAGCCGCCGGCGCCGAAGGTTTGAGGGGCTGCGAAAATCTCTTCATGTAGCCCGGAAGCAGCGAAGCGGAATCCGGGATCGGCGTCCCCGGCAGTCGCCGACGCCGGGTTCAGCGCGGCGCTTCGCGCAGGATCACCGCCGAGTCCTCGCCGAACACGCGCTTGAGCAGGCGCTCGCCCTGCGGCGGATCGCCCGGCACGATGTGCACGACGAGTCCCGCCGCCTGGGCGTCGGCGACGATGCGCTGGAACACCATCACGCCCGTATAGTCGATGCGCCCGACGCGGCGCAGATCGAAGATCACGCGCTTCGCCTCCGGGTGACGCACCAGCTCGTCGAGCAGCTCTTCGTCGACGACGTTCGCCGAGCCGAAGTACAGCACGCCGACCGGGACCAGCCGCAGCTCGGCCGTGGCGGGATCGTAGTGCACGGCGATATTGATGCGCCGCTCGCGCCACAGGTGCACGGCGACGCCGAGCACGATGCCGATGCCGACCGCGACGTCGACGCGCGGCGCGAGCCACAGCGTGAGGCCGAAGGTGCACCAGCCGACGAAGGCCTGCGCGCGCGACACCTGCCCGATCCGCCACAGCGCGCGCAGTTGCACGAGCTTCAGCACGGCCGCGATGATCACACCGGCGAGCACGGCCTTCGGCAGCGCGGCCAGCACGGGCGCAAAGGGCAGGAAGGCGAGGACCGCGAGGCCCGTCACGGCGCCGCTCCAGCGCGTGCGGCCGCCGGCCGTGCGATTGATCATCGTGCGCGAGAAGGAGCCGCCGACCGGAAATGCGTGCGACAGCGCGGCGGCGACGTTCGCCATGCCCTGCCCCACCAGCTCGCGGTTGGCGCTCCAGGGACTGCGATCCTGCGTGGCGAGCGTGCGCGCGATCGCGGCCGGCTCGGCGAAGCCGACGAGCGCGATGACGAGGCCGGGGACCAGCAGCTCGCGCGCATGGCCCCAGGCGAAATCCATGCTCCAGGTCGGCAGCGCGCGCGGGATGTCGCCGACCAGCGGCGCCGTGTAGCCGGCGTAGCGGCCGATCAGCACGCCGACGGCGACCGCGACGAGCACGCCGGGAAAGAGCACGTGCAGCCGTCGCCCGCCGCTGATCGCGAGCAGCGTGCCGATGCCGCAGGCGAGCGCGGCCAGCGACCATTGCTCGGGCCGCGCGAGCACCGCCAGCGCGCGCGAGATCTCCTGGCCCGGCGTCGCGGCCAGGCCGAGCAGCGGCGGCAGCTGCGAAGCGAGGATCAGCAGCGCGGCGGCGCTGGAGAAGCCCATCATCACGGGCTGCGACATCAGGAAGGCGACGAAGCCCGCGCCGGCCGCCCCGATCGCGAGCCGCAGCAAGCCGACCGTCAGGGCCAGCAGCGCCGCGAGCGCGACGTAGTCCGCGCTCGCCGGCGGCGCGAGACCGCCGAGCGCGGCGAGCGTCAGCATGCTGGTCATCGCGACGGGGCCGGTCTGCAGGTACGGCGAGGAGGCGAAGAAGGCGGCGACGATCGGCGGCAGGATGGCGGCATAGAGGCCGTAGACCGGCGGCATGCCGGCGAGCTCGGCATAGGCGAGCGACTGCGGGATCAGCACCAGCGCGACGCTGAGGCCGGCGACGAGATCGCCCCACTGCGGCCGCACGGCAGGACGCTGCGTCATGGCGGCGAGCAGGGGCGAGAAGGCATCGGGCGTGGATGGCTGTGGAGGTTCTAAGCTTATATCATTCTGGCATATATGAATTCCGAGACCCATCGTGGCCGACGGCACTGAATCCAGCTGGCGCAGCGCCGAATCGCCCGTCGACACCGCTCCCGCCGTCGCCGACGAGATCCGCACCACCACCTGCTACATGTGCGCCTGCCGCTGCGGCATCCGCGTGCACCTGAAGAACGGCGCGGTGCGCTACATCGACGGCAATCCGGACCATCCCGTCAACCGCGGCGTGATCTGCGCAAAAGGGGCATCCGGGATCATGCAGCAGCATTCGCCGGCGCGGCTGACCAAGCCGCTGCTGCGCGTGGGGCCGCGCGGCGCCGGCGAGTTCCGCGAGATCGAATGGGACGAGGCGCTCGATCTTGCGACCGGCTGGCTGCAGGACATCCGCGCGCGTGCGCCGCGCGAGCTCGCGTTCTTCACCGGGCGCGATCAGAGCCAGTCCTTCACGGGCTGGTGGGCGCAGCAGTTCGGCACCGTCAACTATGCCGCCCACGGCGGCTTCTGCTCGGTCAACATGGCGGCCGCGGGGCTCTACTCGATCGGCGGCTCGTTCTGGGAGTTCGGCGAGCCGGACTGGGCGCACACCAAGCTGTTCCTGCTGTTCGGCGTCGCCGAGGATCACGCGTCGAATCCGATCAAGATCGGGCTGGGCCAGCTGAAGGCGCGACCGGACACCAAGTTCGTGTCGATCAATCCCGTGCGCACGGGCTATTCGGCGATCGCCGACGAGTGGCTCGCGATCACGCCCGGCACCGACGGCCTGCTCGTCGCCGCGCTGATCAACGCGCTGCTCGCCGCGGAGAAGATCGACTGGACCTATCTCGCGCGCTACACCAACGCGGCCTGGCTCGTGATCGACGATCCCGAGGCGCCCGATCACGGCCTCTTCGCGCGCGACGCGCAGGGACAGGCGCTGTGCGTCGACGCGCGCAGCGGCGCGCTCGTGCCCGCTTCTTCCACGGGGGATCCGCCGCGTTTCGTCGGGGCGGTCGAGCTGCCCGATGGGCGTCGCGCGGCGCCGGCCTTCGAAGGCTTCGCGCGCCGTTTCCTCGATCCCGGCTTCGAAGCCGAGGCCGTCGCCGCCCGCTGCGGCATTCCTGCCGCGAGCATCCGCAAGCTCGCGGCCGAGCTCGCCGCGGTCGCCTTCGAGCAGACCATCACGCTGCCCGGGCCGTGGATCGACGGCGCGGGACGCGAGCACGCCGAGTTCGTCGGGCGACCGGTATCGATGCACGCGATGCGCGGGATCTCGGCGCATGCGAACGGCTTCCACACCTGCCGCCTGATCCACGCGCTGCAGATGCTGCTCGGCACGGTCGACGTGCCCGGCGGCTTTCGCTACAAGCCGCCGTTCCCACGCCCGATTCCCCCGCCCGGCAGTCCCGCGACGAGCAGCGCCCCCGGCCAGCCGCTGACGCGCATGCCGCTGGGCTTCCCGCGTGGACCCGAATACCTGCTGCACGACGCCGACGGCAGGCCCGAGCGCCTCGATCAGGCCTTCAGCTGGGAATTCCCGCTCGCGCTGCACGGCCTGCTGCACACCGTGATCCACAACGCGTGGAAAGGCGATCCCTATCCGATCGACACGCTGTTCCTCTACATGGCGAACATGGCGTGGAAC
>JBFWSI010000126.1:0-8840 GCA_050248455.1 Gammaproteobacteria bacterium
GTCTTCTGCCGGATGGAGCCTTCGACCAGCGCGATCATGCGGTCCAGGAAGCTGTGGCCGGGCTCGGCCGTCACGCGCACGACGATGCGATCGGACAGCACCTTGGTGCCGCCGATCACGCCGGAACGATCCGTGCCCGCCTCGCGCAGCACCGGGGCCGACTCGCCGGTGACGGCCGCTTCGTTGATGGTCGCCAGGCCTTCGACGATCTCGCCGTCGGCCGGGATCAGCTGACCCTCTTCGACCACGACGCGGTCGTCGGGCCGCAGCTCGGCGGCGGGGATCGTGGTCTCCTTCCCTGCGTCGTCGAGGCGGCGAGCGATCAGATCCTTGCGGGCCCGGCGCAGCGAGGCGGCCTGACCTCGCCCACGCGCTTCGGCGACGGCTTCGGCGAAGTTGGCGAACAACACGGTGACGAACAGGATGATCGTCACGGCCCAGCCGAATCCCGCGCCGGTCCGGCCGCTCAGCGTCGCGACGGCCGTCACGACGGTGCCGGCCCACACCACCGCCATGACGGGGTTTCCGATCGCGTGCCGGGGCGCCAGCTTCACGAACGAATCGATCACCGCGGGTTTCAGGTCCTGTGCGGTGCCGGCGGATCGACCGGCACCTCTGCTTGCATGCATGGTACTCATGGGGTGTTCCTTCAGCGCGCGAGCAGCGACATCAGCGCCATGTGATCGGCGACGGGACCGAGCACCAGCACCGGCATGAACTGCAGCAAGGTGAGAATGACGACGATGCCGATCAGGGTCAGCGCGAAGGTCGGTGTCTCCACCTGGAGCGTGCCGCCGCCTTCGGGCGCGCGCCGTTTGCTCGCGAGCATCGCGGCGATCGCCAGCGGGATCACGAGGGCGGGGAAGCGGCCGGCGGCCAGCACGAAGGCGCAACTGAGGTTCCACCATACGGTCGCGTCGCCGAGGCCTTCGAAGCCGGACCCGTTGTTGGCATAGGCCGAGAGGTATTCGTAGAAGACCTGGCTGATGCCGTGGAAGCCCGGGTTAGAATTGCCCGTCAGGCTGGCAACGGACAGCGTGAGCGCCGTGAAGCCGAGGATGACCAAGGGCTGCAGCAGCACCAGGACGGCCAGCAATCTGACTTCCGGTCCTTCGATCTTGCGCCCGAACAGCTCCGGCGTGCGCCCCGTCATCAGGCCGGCGAGGAAGACGCTCAACAGCAGGTACACGATGAACTGCTGCAAGCCGCAGCCGACTCCGCCCCAGATCGCGTTGATCAGCATGTTGCTCATCGCAACCATGCCGGTCAGCGGTGTCGCGGAGTCATGCATCGAGTTGACCGAACCGTTGTTGACCTGGGTCGTCAAGGCAGCCCACAAGGCCGATGCGTCCACGCCGAGGCGGACTTCCTTGCCTTCCATCAATGCCACGTCCGAGGTGGTGCTGGAATGGCCTTCGGACCAGACGGCCAGCCCGGCGGATACGAGCGACATGGTCAGCATGGTGCCGAAGACCATGGCGCCGAATTTCTGCCGTCCGGTGAACGGGCCAATCATGAAGACGATGCTCACGGGAATCAGGCAGATCGCGAGCGTCTCCAGGAAGTTGGACAGCGGCGTCGGATTCTCCAAGGGCACGGCGCTGTTGGGGCCATACCAGCCGCCGCCGTTGCTGCCCAGCTGCTTGATCGCGACCATCGGCGCCACCGGGCCCAGCGGGATCTTCTGCTCCTGGAATTCCGCCGTTGCCTCGATCGGCGTCGTGACGGGTCCGGCGTTCAGCGTGGCGGGAACGCCTTGCCAGGTCAGCAGCGCCGACCACAGCAGGCACAGCGGCAGCACGAAACGCAGCGTGGCGCGCGTCACGTCCGCCCAGTAGTTGCCGACGTCGATGATCGCGGTCGTGCCATCGGCCTTACGCGCTTTGGCCTGACGACCACCGAAGAGGCCGCGCAGCGTGGCTGCGACCATGGCCAGCCCCATCACGGGCGTGATCACCTGCAGGCCTACGATACCCGTCATCTGCGACAGATAGGACAGCTGTGCCTGACCCGAATAGTGCTGCTGGTTGGTGTTGGTGAGGAAGGACGCCATCGTATGCAGCGCCAGGTCCCAGCTCATGTTCGGCACGCTGTCCGGGTTGAGCGGCAGCCAAGCCTGGGCCATGAAGATAATCCATACCACGATCGCGAGCAGCAGATTGCTCAGCAGGAACGCGCCGGCATAGCCGCGCCAGCTCATGCCTAGCTCGGGACGTGCGCCCAACAGGCCATAGATCGGGCGCTCCAGCCAGCGAAACAGCACATCGCTGCGCATGGGATCGCCGCGCATGACTGCTGCCAGATAGCACCCGAGCGGCCAGCCTAGGACGATCAGCAGCGCAAGAAGGAGAAGGGACTCGAGCATGATGCGCACTCCGTGAATGTCGACGAGGCAGAAGGGCACTGAAAGCGCCGATGCGCTCGGCACGCATCGCGTCCTCTGCGACGAATGACGATCTGCTGTCGCCCAGTATTCGAGGGATCGCGTAAATTCTCCATGCGCAGGCACACCGGCCGCATAAATTCTGCGTAAATTCTGCAGGGGAAGAGCACGCACGCAGGGCGCGCAGCGGCGCACGTGCAGGCCGAGGAGAACTGCCGAAGCGCTACGGCTTCGGTGAGGATTCTTCCACCGGCTCGAACGCCTGAGTGCCCAGGAGGATTCGTAGCCCGGATGAGCGCAGCGAATCCGGGGTTCGGCGGTTATCGGGCGCGGGCGCTCGAACTCAGCACCGATCCCGGATTCTCGTTGCTCATCCGGGCTACAAGAAGGGAGGCCTTGCAGCCCGGAAGGAGTGTCGTAGCCCGGGTGGAGCGCGCAGCGCGTAACCCGGGTTCGACGCCCGCCGTCCTCTCATGCATTCGGGAAGATGCCGCGCGGCGCGCGCCGCGCACGGCCGAACGCCCTTGCGCATCGGGCATGCCGGATCCCGGGTTCCGCTACGCTGCGCCCGGGCTACGAAAACGGGGGCGCGCGCTCGACGCAGCCGACCGCGCCCGTTCGTCGCCGCTTGTCTATGCGGCTTTGTACCCCGGCGGCAGCGTGCTGCGGTCTCGCGCTATCGCTCGCTCGATGTGCGCGTGCGATTCGGCGATGGCGGCGCGCGCGGCGGCGAGGTCCGCGGTGAGCCTGCCGTGGCGCTTCAGCGCGCGGCCGGCGACCATCACGGTGTCGACGTTGCCGGGGTGGGCGTGCAGCAGCAGCGTGGCGCTCGCATCGTGCATCGGCATGGTGCTGACGTCGTCGAGGCGCACGAGGATCAGGTCCGCGTCCTTGCCGACTTTCAGCGTGCCGACCTTGTCGTCGATGCCGAGCGCGGCGGCGCCGCTCACCGTGAGGGCGCGCAGCATGTCCTGCGTGCGCAAGCTGACGGTATCCGCGCCGTGTCGCTGCGCGAGGCTCCTGGCGCACTCGAGCATGCGTTCGGTCTGCAGGCCGAGCCGCGCCTGGACCAGCAGGTCGCCGCTGTTGTTCGAGATGATGTCGCAGCCGAAGGTCGGCTGGCCGCCCGCGCGCGTGAAGCGACCGATGACCGAAGGTCCCATCGACATCTGCATCTCGGTCTCGGGCGTCGACGCTATCCGCCCGCCGGTCGCGGCGATCCGCGCGATCTCCTCGTCGCTGGACAGGTTCGAATGCACGAACAGCAGATCCGGGCCGAGCAATCCGCGCCGGTCCATCGCCGTAACCTCGGCCTCGCGCTCCGGGAACTCCCAGGTATTCGAATGGATGGAGATCGGCAGGCCGAGGGCGCGCGCGGCGCGTATCTCCGCCTCCAGCCGCGCGATGCCGCAGATCGGCAGATCCGAGGTTGCGACACCCAGCGTCACGCGCCCGCCGCCGCGCGGAAATCCCCGCTTCGCGAGCCGCTCGAGATCCTCGATGCGCGCCTCGAGACTCGCGAAGGACGGGGCATCGAGCGGCACCTCGTTGAAACCGTAGCCGAACACGGCCCTGGCGCCGGCTGCGAGCAGACCGTCGAGCGCGGCATCGGCGTGCGCGGGCGTGTTGATGCAATGTGAGAAGTCCCACACCGCCGTGATGCCGGCGTTGATCGCCTCCAGCATGCCGACGTGGTTGCCGGTATAGACGTCCTCGGGACGATAGGCGCGCGCCCGCAGGAAACGGATCTCGCGCATGTAGCCCTTCAAGGTGTCGTCGTGGCACACCCCGCGCAGCGCCGTCTGCCACACGTGGCGGTGCGTATCGATCAGCCCGGGCATGACGAGACAGCCCGTGGCGTCGATGCGCTCGGCCTGCGGCGCGTCGATGCGGCGCTCGATGCCGGCGATTCGTTCGTTCTCGATCAGGACGTCGCCGGTGAAGCTGCTGCCGAACGGTCCGTCGCGCGCTTCGAGCGTCATCACCGTTCCGCCTGCGATCAGCGTGCTGGCAGGGCTCATGTCGTCACCTCTCTGTTTGGGTAGGGCGTCTTCACGTTCAGGCCAGCGCGCGTCCACCGTCGATCGGCAGGACCACACCGGTCGAATGCGGCAGGCCGATCGCCGCGACGAGCACCGCGAGCCCGATCTCCTCCGGCGTCGCGAGGCGGCCGAGCAGCGTCCGCGCGCGCTGCTCGTCCAGCCATGCGCGGCCCAGGCCCGCGACGAAGCCCGTGTCGACGAGTCCCGGCGCGATCGAGATCACGCGCGTGCTCGGCGCGAGGGCGCGGGCGAGCGACTGCGTCATGTTGTCGACGGCGGCTTTCGACGCGCAGTAGATCACGTTGCTGCCCATCGCGATCCGCGCGGCGACGGAGGAGATGTTCACGATCAGGGCGCCGGGCGCGCGCTCGAGCAATGCCCTGAACGCCCGCACGGTCGCGAAGGGGCCGCGCACATTGGTGGCGAGGATGGTGTCGATCAGCGCGTCGTCGAGCCCCTCGAGATCGCCATGCGCGACGTAACGCGTCGTGCCGGCGCAATTGACGAGCAGATCGCAGCGGCCCCAGGACGCATCGATCACGCGCGCGGCGGCAGCCAGCGCCGCGCTGTCGGTGACCGGGGCGCGCAGCGCGAGATGCGGGCCGCCCGGCAGCCGCTGCGCAAGCTCGCAGGCCTGCGCTTCGGAATGGCGATAACCGATCGCGACGCGCGCGCCCGCCCTTGCCAGCACCTCGCAGATGCCGGCGCCGATCCCGCCGGCACCGCCCGTGACGACTGCGACGCGTCCCGCCAGCGCATCGGCGTAATCGCCGTTCACGCGGCGCTGCCCAGCCGCCGGACGCGGATCGCGGCCTGCTCGCGGTGGCCCGCGAAGTGCTCGAGCTCGCACAGGCGCGCGCAGATCTTCCCGATCTCGACGCAGGCTTCGGCCGTGAGGATGCGCTGGTAGGTATGCGTCTTCAGGAACTTGCCGACCCACAGTCCGCCGGTGTAGCGGCCGGCCCGACACGTGGGGAGCGTGTGATTGGTGCCGATCAGCTTGTCGCCGTAGGACACGTTGGTGAGCGGGCCGAGGAACAATGCGCCGTAGCTCGTCATGCGCTCGAGAAACCACTCGGGCTCCGCGGTCATCACCTGCACGTGCTCGGAGCAGATGCGCTCGGCTTCGGCCAGCAGCTCCTCGCGCGCATCGCACAGGATGATCTCTCCGTAGTCGCGCCAGGCCTGGCCCGCGACGGCGGCAGTATCGAGACGCGCGAGCACGCACTCGATCGCGGCGGGCAGCTCCGCTGCGATCCGGCGGCTGGTGGTCAGGCAGATGGCGGGGGAGGTCGGCCCATGCTCGGCCTGGCCGAGCAGGTCGACCGCGACGAGCTCGGCGTCGACCGTGTCGTCGCAGATCACGAGCGTCTCCGTCGGTCCGGCCGGCAGATCGATGCCGACGCGGCCGAACAGCTGGCGCTTCGCTTCGGCCACGTACGCATTGCCGGGCCCGACCAGCATGTCGACGGCCGCGATCGATTCGGTGCCGAGCCCCATCGCGGCGATCGCCTGCACGCCGCCCAGGCAGTAGATTTCATCCGCGCCCGCCAACGCCATCGCTGCGATCACGGCCGCCGGCAGCTTGCCTTCGAACGGCGGAGTACAGGCGACGATGCGTTTCACGCCCGCGACGCGGGCGGTGATCACGCTCATGTGCGCCGAGGCGAGCAGGGGATACTTGCCACCGGGCACGTAGCAGCCGACCGCGTTGACGGGGATGTTGCGATGGCCCAGCACGACGCCGGGCAGGGTCTCCACCTCGACGTCGCGCAGACCGAGCTTCTGGATTTGCGCGAAGCGCCTGATCTGCGCCTGCGCGAACTCGATGTCGGCGCGCGCCTGCGGTGACAGGCTCGCGATGCAGGCCTCGATGTCCGCCGCCGTGAGCCGGAAGGAGGTCGGCGACCAGTCGTCGAAGCGCTGCGAATGGCGCCGCAGGGCGGCGTCTCCTTCGCGCTCCACGTCGGCGATCAGGGTCTCCACGGCCGCGCGCACCGCGGTGTCGTCGACCCGGCGCTCGGCTGCGGGCCTGGCCTGCTTCACGTGCTCGATCATGGCGTGCCCTATTTGATGGCCATCGGATTGATCGGAGAGCCCACCGCGCCGGTGATCGGCAGCGGCGGCGCGCAGAAGAAGAACTCGTAGACGCCGTCCTGCGCGCAATCGTCGGCGAGATCCTTGAGGTAGAAGATTTCGCCCATGCTGATCCCGATGCGCGGGATCACGACCCAGTGCCAGGGCTGCGAGGCCTCACGCGTCTCGTTCGGGCGGACTTCGCAGCCCCAGGTGTCGGTGCAGATCGCGGCGATTTCACGCCGATGGATCCATTCCGCGGTTTCGAAGGCGAGCCCGGGCGCATCGCCGCCGGCATAGCCGCCCCAATCGCCGCTCGCGAGCCGCTGCTCCATCTGGCCGGTGCGGACGATCACGAAATCGCCGCGTCGTATCTGCACGTTCTGCCGCGCGGCCGTCGCGTCGAGATCCGCGCAGGTGATCGCCGTGCCGTCCTCGAGATGGTCGCAGTCGCAGTGGCGCGCCACGTCGAGCAGCACGCCGCGGCCGACCATCCTGGCCTTGGCCTTCTCGATCCCGTTGCGCGCGGCGCCGCCGGAATCGACGAGACGCGCGTCGTAGCCGTTCCACATGCGGTCTTCGTAGAAGATGTGGGACAGCGCATCCCACTGCGTGCCACATTGCAGCGGCATGCTGACCGCATCGTCGGCATAGCGCAGGCCGCCGGCGTCCTGCACGCCGGACACGGCGTCCGTGCCGGTCGCGAGCATCGTGTGAATCGGGTTGTAACGATTGCCCCACAGCCCGCGCTGCGGGCCGTGGCGATTGAAATCGAGGCCCAGCGAGAACACGCGGCCGCGTCGCACGAGCCCGGCGGCCGCCGCCACCTCGGCCGCGGTGACGAAGTTCAGGGTGCCGATCTCGTCGTCCGCTCCCCAGCGTCCCCAGTTGCAGCAGCGCTCCGCGACCGCGCGCAGGTGCGCGAGATCGAAAGGCGCGGCGTCGAAGCGGCGTGGCATGGTCGGTGCTCCTTCGTTTTCGCGTCCGGCGAGCCGTCGTTCGACGGGCTCGACGGCGGACATCCTAGGAGCGGGCGCAGGACGAGGGCCAATGCGCTTTTTAGATGGAAGGCATGTCGTCCGGATCTGCGTCGTCCGGCATGGCCAGCGCGGCGCCGGACCACGTCTTCCCGGCGATACGCCTGCGCGCCAGATCGCGCAGCGCGCGCACGAACACGAGCGCCGCGCTGCTCAGCGGACGTGTCGTCGGATGAATGAACACCCAGTCGATGTTCAGTCCTTCGATCGGCGCCGCGCTCAGGCGGCGCCGGGCGATGGCCTTCCAGGCCGCGCTGTACGGCAGCACCGTGCAGGCCATGCCTTCGGCGGCGAGATCGACCATCGCCGCGGTGGAATTCGAGTCGGCGACGATCGTCGGCGACAGCCGCGCCGCCGCGAACGCGTTGTCGACGATCAGGCGCAGGCTGTTCGGCCTCGTCGTCAGGATCAGCGGCTCGGTCGCGACGCGCGACAGGCGCACCGCGCGGCGCGGATTCAGCTTGGCGTCGTGAGGCCCGATCAGGTAGAGGCGTTCGCGCAGCAGCGGCATCGCGCTGAGGCGCGGGACGGCCATCAGATCGACGACCACGGCACCGTCCAGCGCGCCCTCCTGCACGGGTTTCAGCAGATCGATGCTGATGCCTTCGTGCACGTGCAGGCCGACCTCCGGCCATGCCCGGCAGTACTCCACCATCAGCGGTACGGTGAGGATCTCGCGCAGCGACGGCGGCATGCCGATCGACAGCTCTCCGTGCGGCGCATCGAGCGACTCGACGACGTCGGCACGCAGCGCGTCGATCTCGCGCAACAGCGTCGTGACGCGATCGCGCATGCGCTCGCCCGCTTCGGTGAGCGTGACGCCGCGATCGTAGCGATTGAACAGCGTGACGCCGAGCTCGTCCTCGAGCAGGCGGATCTGTCGCGACAGCGCCGACTGGGCGATGTGCAGGACTTCGGCGGCGCGCGTGAAGCTGTGCAGCTGCGCGACTTCGAGGAAGTAGCGCAGCTGGCGCAGGCTCAGGTTCTTCAGGCGAGGCGTCGTCGCGCGGGCCGGCATGTCGTTCCTCGGCACTGCAGAGTGATCGTGCTGCCGCCCGACCTCACGATCGAGTCGGCGGCCGCCACTCCAACGCCTGCTTGAAGCCCGAGTATCCCGGCTGATCGATCGCCGCTTGGTTCACCACCGTCTGCCGCAGATGATCGGCGAGCCCCGGCAGGTCCAGCGGCAGGCGCCCTTCGCGTAGCGCTTGGCAGAGCTGCCCGCGCAGCTTGCTCAGCGAGCCGCGGGTGTCGAGCAGGGATTCGAGACGCGCGCGCTCGGCCTGCCGGTGCGCGGCACCC
>JBFWSI010000127.1:0-8839 GCA_050248455.1 Gammaproteobacteria bacterium
TCGGCCTACTGTGCGCTGGTGACGACGCACGTGGTGTTCTTCGAATGGCTGCCGGCACGCTGGCTCGCATGGGCCGCGCTCGGCGTGACGCCGTTGTTCGCCCTGCTCGCGCGGCAGCCGCAACCGCGGCGCCCGGCCTTCCTGCCGCTGTGGCTCGCGGGCGGCGTCCTGCTCGTGCTCGGCGCCGCGCAGATCCTCGTGCCGGATCTCGCCCGCCCGCCGGTGCCGGCACCGCGCGCGGCGCTCGCGCTCTATGCGGGTCTGCTCTATGCGCTGTACTTCCTGCCGCGCGGCGCGCTGCCGGGCAGTCTGGGCAGCGGCGTGCTGTACGCCGCGCACGGCGCGACGATGGTCCTGATCCTGCGCGTCCTCGACGGCGCGCTGGCGGTGTCGATCGCGTGGGCCCTGCTCGCGATCGCGATGATGGTCCTCGCGCTGCGGCGGGAGGATCGCGTGCTGGGCCAGTCGGCGCTCGTGATCTACGGCGCGTCGGCGCTGAAGGTGCTGCTGTTCGATCTGTCCGGCACCGCGTCGCTGATCCGCATCGGCGTGCTCGTCGTGCTCGGCGTCAGTCTCTACGCCGGCGGCTGGCTGTACCAGGGATTGCAGCGACGCACGACGGTGCGCCATCCGGATCCTGCGATCGATGCGCAAATCGCGCGCATCGCCACGCTGGCCGAAGCGGGTCTCGACGATGCCGAAATCGTCGCCGAGCTCGAGCGCGCGGGTATCGCCTGTCTCGCACGCGAAGGCTGGACGCCGCTCCTCGTCGCCCAGATCCGCGCGGACTACGCGCTCGCGTGAGGTGGATCAGATCCCGAGGTTGCCGAGGCTCGTCATCACGTCGTTGAGGATGCCGGTCAGGCGTGGGTGCTCGACCTCGAATTCGCGGATCTGCGTCTCGATGCGCTCGCGTAGTCCCGGCGCCGGCGCGTGCAGCGCCTGCTCGAGCTCGGCGAGCAGGGGGTCCAGCTGCGTCAATGCGCCGGGCGCGCCGGCCTTCGCTTTCGCGACTTCCTCGCGCAGCTGGGTGACGAGAGTTTCGAGTTCCGACTCACGCATCGACGATCTCCGGCGACTGGGCTTTGCGCCAGTCTAGCGAAACACCGACGCGGCGGCGCGATCCCGATCAAGCGGCCGCTCGCTGTGGACGCTTCCGGCGGTCGGCAACGTCGCCCTCGTCCCATTGGCCGACCTCGAGGCCGTCGAGCCAGTCGAGCAGCTGTCCGACCGCGGCGCCGCGGAAGATCGCGCCGTGCTGCGGACACACCAGCGCGGGCTCCAGCGCCCGCACGCGCGCGACCCAGCCGCGCAGGGCCGTCGTCGACGGCATCCAGCGGCGATGGAAGGCCTCCATGTAGCGGATGTGATCGCGCAGGTCGTCGACGTAGAGGCTCGCCTCGTGATCGGGCAGCAGCGCGGCACCGACGTCACCCGAGAACAGCGTGCGCGTGGTCGCATCGAACAGCGAGAAATTGCCCGAAGAATGGCAGTAGTGCGCGGGTACCGCGAGGAACTGCACGCTCGTGCCCGGCAGCGGAATCTGCATGCCGCCGTCGGGGATCGCTGTGAAGCGCGCGTCCTTGCCGGTCGCGAAGTGCGCGATGAAGCCGGTCCACAGCCACGAGCAGTACGTCACCGTCTGTGGATTGAGGTCGAGCCACAGCGGCAGCGACGAAATGATGTCCGGATCCTGGTGGCTCGCGAACAGCACGCGGATGCGATCGAGCGCGAGATGCCGCGTCAGCTCGGCGAGCACGCGGGGAAAGATCTCGATGCCGCCCGGGTCGAGCAGCATGCCCTGCCCGTCGCAGACGATCAGGTACTGGTTGGTGTCGATGACCTGCGGACTCTTGTCGGCGTCGCGCCCGAGCACGATCCATTTCAGCTTGCCGCACTCGGCGATGATGGAACTCTTCACGCAATCATGCTCCCAGGACCTTGACGAGGACGCGACCGCGATCCGCGCTGTCGCGGATCGCGGCCAGTTTCTGCTGCAGACTGGCGACCGTTTTCTCGATGTCCTGCGCGAGCTGACGGAAGTTGCTGCCCCGCGCATCGCAGTGCGCGGCTTCGATGGCGACGTTGATGCCGAGATAGTTCACGGTCCCGCCGACGCGGCCGATCGCATGCAGCACCACATCGGTCGCGCGCAGGCAGGCCGCTGTCGCGGCGAGATGACCCGTGAGCTCCTTGAGCGTTGCCGTGCAGCGTTCGGCAATCAGGCCCACGTTCGCACGCAACTCGGGCGCAAGCGCCCAGCGATCGCACACCCGCGCGAGCTTCGGCGGTACGGCCGGACTGCGCAGCGGCGTGGCGGCGAGCTCGCGCACGAGCTCGACGTCTCCACCGGCCACCGCCTCGCGACTGAGCACTGCGAGCAGCGCCTTCAGGTGCTGGACGTGTTGTCGCGCGAGTCCCATGCAGTGGGCGGTGTGCGTCGCGATCGCCTGGCAGCGCCCGCCGAGCTCGGCCAGCGAGGGCCCGATTTCACGCGGGCAGTCGGCGAGGATTTCGGCCAGCGCCAGCAGGCTCTTGCCTTCCCCGCGCTTCTGTCCACCGGCCGCGTGATTCATCTGCGCGGCCTGGACGACCCCGTTCTGCGCTAGCAGCTGCAGGTCGAAGGCCATGGTGTCGAGCGCGCGCGAGGCGTTCAGGATGTCGACGCCGACCGAGAACAGGCGCGTCATCGCGGTCTGATGGCCCTGCAGGCCCGCCAGCGCCTCCTCTACAGCGCGCTCGAGTCCGCCGCAAACCGCTGTGATCGGTGGGTCCATGTCGGCGTTAGCGACGGGGCCGGACGGGGCTTGAGCCGCCGTTGATTCGTCATATTCTGATAAGTCGATTCGATTATTCGATTTTATTTGGCTTTGGGGCTCGCCTAGGATGCATGGACCATGCCCGCCCGGGCGACGTGCGACAGGGGGAACGCCGATGCGGCATCTGAATTACAGTCACCTGCTCTACTTCTGGACGGTCGCACGCGAAGGCAGCATCGCGAAGGCGTCGACCGTCCTGCACCTCACGCCCCAGACCATCAGCGGCCAGTTGAAGCTGCTCGACGAGGCGGTCGGCGACCGCCTCTTCGTACGCGCCGGGCGCCGCCTCGTGCTCTCGGACCTCGGCAAGGTCGTGTTCCAGTACGCCGACGAGATCTTCACGCTTGGCGGCGAGCTCGCGCACGTCGCCCGCGGCCGGGCCCCGGGCATGCCCCTGGTGTTGAACGTCGGCATCGTCGACTCGATCCCGAAACTCGTGACCTACCGGGTGCTCGAACCTGCGCTGAAGCTGGAGGAGAAACTGAAGCTCACCTGTCACGAGGCGACGCTCGAGAACCTGCTGTCCGATCTCGCCGTGCACCGGCTCGATCTGGTGCTGTCCGATCGGCCGGTGCCCGCCGGCCTGAACGTCCGCGCCTACCACCATCTGCTCGGCGGCAGCGGGGTCAGCATGTTCGCGGCGCCGTCGCTCGCGAAGATGCTCAAGAAACGCTTCCCGCACAGCCTGAAGGGTGCACCGTTCCTGATGCCGGCGAACACGCCGGCGCTGCGCAGCCAGCTCGAGGAGTGGTTCGACGTGCAGGACGTCGCGCCGCTGATCGTCGGCGAGTTCGACGACAGCGCGCTCCTGAAGTCCTTCGGCCAGGCCGGAGTCGGCGTGTTCTCCGGACCGACTGCGCTGGAGGCGGAAATCTGCCAGATGTATCGCGTGCAGACGCTGGGCCGGGTGCCCAACGTGCAAGAGCGTTTCTATGCGATCTCGCCGGAGCGCAAGCTCAAGCATCCCGCGATCGTCGCCATCACCGAGCGCGCGCGCGAGACGATCTTCGGCCAGGGACAGCTCGCGGCTTGAGCGTCATGGCCCTCTCCGAACGAGTCCACGATCGACTTGTTCAGGGCTTCCCGAGATAACGCCGCCGCGCCACGCGGCGCGTGGGATCGAGACGGCGCAGCGCCTCGCGCTGCGCGCGCGTGAAGGCCTGCATCAGCGCGAGATCGCCGTCCGAATGGCGGGTCGCCACCAGCAGCGCGCGACGGGCGCGACGCAGGCGCACCGTCAAACGGCATTCGACGTCGGCCGGCGCGCTCGTGCCCGCGCTCGCGCTGAGATCGACGCGCACGCGGGCGACGTCGTCGCCGAGCCCGAGCAGCGTCAGGCGATGCAGTCGCTCGACCGCGGCCTGCCACCGGGCGCTCGCCGGCAGGTCGTTGACGTGAATTTCGAGCCCGGGTGCGGATACGCCTCGCGGCTTGTGACTGCCCATCTCGCTGCGCTCGTCTGCCTCGCTGGTATTCGGCCTGCCCGCCGACGGGCATTGCGGCCGCAGACTACGCTGCCGCGGCAGTCTCCGGCATTCGGAAAAACAGCGGGGCTCGCTTCGATCGGGTCGAAGCGCGGGAGAGGAGACGAGAGGAAGGGCCGGACGGCGCGGCGCGCCGTCCGGCGGAGAACGCTCAGGCGACGCGCTGGACGCGCGTCTGCAGCAGGCGGCCGCGGCGGAAGTTGTCCGCCGAGACCGTCGTCGGCTTGAAGCGCTCCTGCAGGAGCGTCAGGCAGTCCATCGGGTTGGCATCGCCGCACATGAACACGTCGATCGCCGCATAGCCCGTTTCCGGCCAGGTGTGGATCGTGATGTGGCTCTCGGCGAGCACGGTCACGCCGCTGACGCCGGCACCCTCACCGAAGTGGTGATAGTGCGAGTGCAGGATGGTGGCCCCGGCAGCACGCGCGCCGTCCTCGAGGGCACGGCAGATGTACTCGGGTTCCGCCAGATGATCCGCACCCCAGAACTCGATCAGCAGATGATCGCCGGCATAGCGCTCGCCGTCGTCGCCGAACTTGAAGTGGTCTAGCGGTTCAGTCATGCCAAGCCCCCTGTGTTTTCCGTCATCCAACGTGGAAGCACGAAGCTCGCGACGTGCAGCTCCGGTGTGTAGTGCCGAGTGGCGAAGCCCGCCCGGTCGAACCGGGCCCGTATCGTCTCCAGTTGCGGCGTCATCGTCGCCGCATCGTCGCTGGCATAGCCCAGCGCCATGTTGCCGCCGTAGTAGGTCGGCACCGCGATCGCATAGCACCGGGCCATCAGCCCGAGGCTGCGCAACAGCTTCATGCTGCCCTTCGCTTCTTCCGGCTGCAGAAACGGCACGCCGCCCTGCAGCGCAAGCACGCCGCCCGGGTTCAAGGCGCTGCGGCACAGCTGGTAGAAGGTCTGCGAGAACAGCACTTCGGCCGCACCGACGGGGTCCGTCGAGTCGACGAGAATGACGTCGTAACGATGCTTGTCGCGCTTGATGAACTCGAAGGCGTCCTCGATCACGAGCGCGGCCCGCGGATCGCGGTAGATCCGGCCGGCCTCGTTCAGCGACGGCATGTGCTCGATGCAGTAGTCGACGACGGTACGGTCGATCTCGACCATGTCGACGTGTTCGATGTCGTGCTTGAGCACCTCGCGCAGGATGCCGCCGTCGCCGCCGCCGACGATCATCACGCGACGCGGATGCGCGCAGCCGAACAGCGGCACGTGCGTCAGCATCTCGTGATAGACGAACTCGTCGGCTTCGGTGGTCTGCACGATACCGTCGAGCACGAGCACCTTGCCCCAGCGCCGGGTGGCATAGATGTCGACCTTCTGGTACGGCGTCTGGCCCGAGAACAGCAAGGCGTCGGCGGTGAAGCCCTGGAATATTTCGTTCCCGTAAAGGGTCTCTTGTACCCGCAGTTCCACCGTCGTCACACCGCCCGCGCAAGTGCGGGCGCGAAGCGGCCGCGTTAGATGCACTGGGTTTCGACCGTCTCGGGCGCGAAATACTTGCGGCACACGCCGATCGCGACGTCGTTGTCGAAACGCTTGCAGGAGAAGATGTCGATGTACACCTGGCCCTTGTTCTCGGCGAAGTGGGCGCAGATGTTCGAGGTCTCGATCAGCTGCAGGAGGGTGTAGCCCGCGGCGTCGAAGGAATGCGTGGCGAAGTGTTCGAGGATCGGCTCGCCGTACGCCTTCATCTTGATGGCGTCGATGAGCTCCACGACCCAGGCGCGGATGTGCTCGGCGTTGGTAAGGAGATTACGCGGGCAACCCGCCAGGTCCAGGATGAGGTGCTGACCCCAGATCGGTGCTTCTTCATGCATCTGCAGAAATCCTCGCAGTCAAATCGGTGTTAAGGACAACCAACAGCAACCGCGAGCAGGGCGCCTCCGCAAGGCACCGCTTCTTTCTGCGATGACACTAGCTTCGGAGCACCCTCCTCGACAAAACGAATGTGTTCTCAGCGGAACAACTCACAAAGCCTCCGGGCTATTGCGGAGCGCGCACGATACTCTTTTCGGTCCTGAATGCAAGAATTTTTCGCCGGTGGCACAACGATTTTGCGCTACCGCGGCGGCGTCGGCGCCACACGCGCCGGCAGCGCCGTTTCAACGCCCGGCGCAGCGCGCCGCGAGCCAGGGCACCAGTGCCGACAGCGCGTCGGCAAAGCTGCCGAAGGCGTAGTGATCGACGCCGTCGACCAGCACGCAGGCGGCATCGCGACCACGCGCGGCGAGTGCCTGTACCGCGGCGAGCGTGGCGTCGGCCGCGAACAGGTGGTCGGCCGTCGAATGCAGCGCGCGCACGGGCGTCGTGCCGCCGGTCGCGACGGGGGGTGGCCCCGCGATCGGCACCGCCGCGACGAACTCGTCGGGTGAGCGATCGATCAGATGCCAGGTCCCGATTGCGCCCAGGCTGTAGCCCGTGACGAGGCGCGGCCCGCAGCCGTAACGGGCGGCGACGGCGGCGAGGAGCTCGAGTACGCACGCGGTGTCGCCCGGGTTGATCCAGTCCCCGCCGGCCGCGACGGGGGCCAACATCACGGCGCCGAGCGCCCGCCACGCGGGGGCCACCAGCGTTTCGAGCAGCGGCCGGCCGTACCAGCCGTTCGGCGTGCCGCCGTAGTGCAGACACAGCACCAGCGGTGCCGCGCTCGCCAGCTGCGCCGGCAGCGCGAGCGTGCCACGCACATGGGCGCCGTCGGCGAGCGCGAATTCGCGATCGTGCACACCGGGGATCGACGGCCAGTCGGGGATCACGGCACGCGCATTCAATTGAGACCGGACGGGCGCTTCTGCAGCTTGCGCTGCAGGGTGCGGCGATGCAGGCCCAGCCGCTTCGCCGCGGCCGACACGTTGCCGTCGCATTCGATCAACACCTTCTGGATGTACTCCCATTCGAGTCGGCCGAGTGGCGTCGGCGGCGTTTCCAGCGCGGCTTCGGGGCTGCCCGGCGCGTAGCCGAAAGCGCTGATGATGTCGTCGACGTCGGCGGGTTTCGTCAGGTACTGGTGCGCGCCGAGCTTCACCGCCTCGACCGCCGTGGCGATGCTCGCGAAACCCGTCAGCACGACGATGCACAGCGCGGGATTCGACTGCAGCAGGCGCGGGATCAGCTGCAGGCCGTTGCCGTCCGGCATGCGCAGATCCACGACCGCATGCCCGGGCTGCATGCGTGCGCAGGCGGCGAGCGCGCTCGCCGCGGAATCCGCGCACACCGCCTCGTAGCCGCGCCGCGAGAAGGCCTGCGCCATCACGCGCAGGAGCACCGCGTCGTCGTCGACCAGCAGCACGCGCGGCGCGTTCATGCCGGGCTTTCCGCCATGCGCAGCGCGGCGAGCGGGATCTCGACGTGCACGACGGTGCCGCCGCCAGGCGGCGTGCCGAACTCGACGCGACCGCCGAGGCGCGACAGCACGCTGTGCGCCAGATAGAGACCGATGCCGAGTCCGCGTTCTCCCTTGGTGCTGAGGATGCGGCGACCGACCTGCTCGCGCACGGCGCGATCGATGCCGGGCCCGTCGTCGCGCACGTCGAGCCACATCGCCTGTTCGTCCCACGCGGCGCGCGCGTCGACGTGACGCGAGGAGGCGTCGGCCGCGTTGTTGAGCACGTTGAACAAGGCCTGCTGCAGCGTGCGATCGGCGAGGATGCGCGGCGCCGGCCGTGGGCCGTCGACGGCGATGGTGACCTCGAGATCCGCCTGCTGGCGCCGCCATTCCGCGAGCAGGCCGCCGAGGAACTCGTCCGCCGTCGACGGCCGGCCGCTGTCCGCCGGCAGTTCGCCCGCGTCGGCGGCGAGGCGCGCGAGGCTTTCCTTGCAGCGCGCGATCTGTTCGCGCAAGGTCACCACCGAGGCGCGCAGCGCCGGCTGGCCGGCGAGATCGGTGTCGAGATCCTTGGCGAGGATCGCCATCGTCGCGAGCGGCGTGCCGAGCTCGTGCGCGGTGCCGGCCGCGAGCGTGCCGAGGGCGACGATGCGCTCGGCTTCGAGCGCGCGCTCGCGCGCGCGGGCGAGCGCGCGGTCGTGGGCGCGCAAGGTCGTGGCGATGCGCGCGACGAAGTACGCGATGCAGCCCGCGCTCAGCACGAAGCCGTACCACATGCCCCACAAATGCAGCTCGACGGCATGGGTGTGCGCGCCGTGATCGTGCGCGCCGCCGACGGGCACGTTGAAGAACATCAGCAGCGTGTAGCAGGCCACCGCCGCGATCGCGATGCCGATCGACGCGCGCATCGGCAGCGCCGCCGCGGCGAAGACGATCGGCAGCAGGAACAGCGAGATGAACGGGTTCACCGAGCCGCCGGTGAAATAGATCAGCACCGTCAGCGCCGACAGGTCCGCCGCACACTGGCGCGCGAACTCGGCGGTATCGGGGCTGCGGCCGGCGGAGAGACGCAGCCAGGACCACGCGGTATAGACGGCCATCGCGCCGAGCACGGCGACGACGATGCCCCAGGGCACGGCGAGATCGAAGCGCGCGCCGATGAAGGCGAGACCCAGCGCCTGCGCGCCGATCAGCAGCAGCCGCAA
>JBFWSI010000128.1:0-8799 GCA_050248455.1 Gammaproteobacteria bacterium
GCCACACGCCCCAAGCGGCACGGCGGCGAAGCCGCTGCGTGCCGTGCCACCCCCACGTGCAGACTGGCTTTGCGGGCCGACAGGTGCCGCCCCCTTTTGTCTTGCCTTCCGCCTTTGCCCCTCGCTGGCGCTCCGGGCAGCGGCGGCCCGGCGGCGCTGCTGCGCGAGCAGCCAGCACGCCGGCGAACGCGGCGACGGCCATAGGCCGGGCGAGTTCGAGGCAAGACGCCTGCACATGGGACGGCTGCGCCGGAGGCAGCGCGAAGTACGGTGCGAATGCACCCGCACTGCACGCGCGACGACACCGCCAAAGACACGACGACGGCCACGGGTTCGGCACGCCCGATGGCACGACAAGATGCACGGCAACGTGCAGCGAGTCGGCGGCCATCATGGGCGGGCCTCCAGCCAGATCGGGCGCGCGACGCCGATCACGGCGGACGTGCTGACCGGCCCGAAGTACCGGCTGTCGAACGACGCCGGATTGGTCGAACTGAGCAGGAACAGTTCGCCAGGGCGAAGCTGCCGACATTGCGGCCAGGATGGCAGCGGACGGCCCAGCCGATCGGCAGGCCGCATGGCGGCCACCGGCACGCCGTCGATCCACACCAGCGCATCGAAAACGCAAACGTGCTGCGGCGCGGTCGCGCCTACGCGCTTGAGCAGCGGCACGCGCGCCGGCAGGTAGCCGCGCTGTGCAGCCAGCGCGGCGGCATCTGGTGGCAGCGTGGTCAGGACGATGCTGTCCACGGACAAAGGACGTGGCAGCGAGCCGGTGCCGTGGCCCAGCGGATCGACGCGATACCATCCGACCGCCACGCTGTCGGACGGGTTGTAGGTCAGGCGCGGCAGCGGATGCACGAAGGACGCCCAGGCCAGCGCAGCGAGGCCGCAAGCGGCGAGGCCCGCGAGCGCGATGCGAGCGCGCAAGCGTGAGCGGGCGTGCGAGCGAGGACGCAGCGCGGTGCCAGGGGTGGAAACGGCGGTCATAGCACGGCCCTCCCGGTCAGCCAGGCGGCGTGCCGCTCGACGGTGTATTCGGGCAGCGGCAGGCGCGCGGCGAGCCGGTTGGCGAGCGTGCGCCAGTACGCGGGCGAGACGGCGATGGGCGCGATGCCCAGCGCCTCGATGGCGTCGATGCGCTCCAGTACGGCGCGCACTTGCCCATCGCCCTCGGTGTGCAGCAGCAGGCGCGCACCGGGCTGCACGCCGGGGATGCGCTGCATGGCATGAAGCGGCGTGCAAGCCTGTATCACCATGAGCTGCCAGCGAATCGTGCCGTAGTCGTTGGCCTGCCAGCGGATGCGGCAGAACATCGCGTTCGGCAGGAACACCGCCACGCGCCGCCAGCGGTCGAGTCGGACGGTGCGCGCCGGTTCGCCGAAGCGCAGATACAGGTCGATGCGCTGCTCGATGTAGGCAAGCGAAACACGGGTCAACGGTGCGGCTCCGGTCAAGCCGGCGCGTACCGCGAGCGATGGTGGCGACGCAGTCGTGGGCGTCGAGAGTTGCGCATTCATGGGGTCTTCTCCGGGAACTCGCTTTCCAGCAGCGCACGCAGCAGATCGGCGACGGTCACGCCTTGCGTGAAGGCCGATACCTTGATGCGAGCGCGCATCGCAGGTGTGATGTCGAGGGTCAGGCGGGCGGTGTAGAGATCGCCCTTGTTCAGCGCATCGGCGTCGCCCTGGCGAATCCACGCCTCTGCGTGCGGATTCGCGGGCGGACGTGCGCCGATGCCGACGCGCTTTGCGCGAGGTGATGGCTTTGCTGTCATGTCGGCCACCGCAGCAGTTCATCCACAAGGGCGGTGATTTCCCGCGCGGCGGCGCTGTCCGGTGCCGTCTCGCGTGCAAGCCGGCCAGCGGCCACGCTGTCGGCGAACACGATGCGCTGATGCACTTCTGCGCGCAGCGCAGGAAGCGGCTGGTCGGCGAGCGCCTGGCGCGCTTCGCGCCCGATCACGGTGGTGCTGACGCGCCGGTTGATGACGAAGGCCGCGCGGAGCAGCGGCCGGAACACCTGCGCCTCGCGGATCAGCGCCACCATCTCGGCACTGGCCCACAAGTCGTAGGGGCTGGGCTGCACAGGGATCAGCACGCGCTCGGCCGCCAGCAGCGCGGAGCGCGCCAGGGCGGCGATGCGCGGCGGGCCGTCGATGACGACGTGATCGGCCCGCCTGGCGAGTTCTGGCGCTTCCTGATGCAGTGTTTCGCGCGCGAGGCCCACGGCGCTGAACAGCCGTGGCAAGCCTTGCTGGCTTCTGCGTTGCGTCCAGTCCAGCGATGAACCCTGCGGGTCGGCGTCCAGCAGCACGACGTGCTGACCGCGCATCGCCAGCTCGCCGGCGATGTGCGTGGCGAGCGTGGTCTTGCCCACACCGCCTTTCTGGTTGAGCAGCGCGACGATCATGGCCTGGCCCTCCACGCTGGAAAGCCGGGCTTTTGCCGCTGCGTTTCGTGCCGTTCGGCGGTTGTCCACCGAAGCGGTGCGCTTCTACCAAAAGTTAGTGTTTTGAAGTTAGGTAAGTTAGAGGAAGCGCAAAACCGCGCCGTTGCTGACTTTGCGGCGTTTTCGTACTCCTGATAGCACGATAGGCGTACTCCCGATAGCACGATACCCCGTACTCCTGATAGCACGAGACCGTCCACAGGCTGTCCCGCAGTTATCCCCGTGCCGTGGGCGGCACGGGCCGGAAGGTCAGCAGTTCCTGCCCGTCGTCCAGCATCCGTTCGATGCCCAGGACGTAGCCGGGCAACGACTGCCGCGCCACCAGCACGCGCAGGTCGTAGGCGAAATCCGAGAAGCGCGCCGCGCTGCCGGATTTGCGGTACAGGTGCCGAAAATCGAACTGCCAGCCGTACTCCTGCCGCCCGCCGTGCTTGCGCACCAGGCGGTACAGCCAGCGTTCGATGCCGCCGGTCAGCCGGAAATACGCCGGATCGATGGTCAGCACCAGGGCGGCATCCATCACGCCGGCATAAAACCAGTCGGGCAGGATCAGCTCGATGCCTAGCGGCACGCCTCGGGCATCGGCCAGTTCGCGCCATTCGTTCACCCATGAAAAGCGGTGCAGGCGGCGTCCGGTCGTCTCGCGGATAGACGTGGCCACCGTGGTCGATTGCAGGCGATCCAGGGCCGCTTTGAGGCGCTGGTAGTCGCGCAGCGACGTGCCGCGGCCGATAAAGCGCAGGATTTCGTAGGGTGTGGCCTGTACAAGGCGCGACGGACGCAGGCCCGCGTCGCGTGCCTCCACGATCTGCGAGGCCGCCCATATCAGCACGTCGGCATCCCAAATCGTGGCGATGCCGTGCTCCTGCGTGCCTTCCACGCGGATCGTGACGTTGCCCGCCCGGAAGTCGATCGGTGCCGTGCGCCGCGACTTGGCGAGCGAGAAGAACGGGTGGGCCATCAAGTCCTGGCTGTCGCGCGGTGCCATGTCGCCCGGCAAGGCGCGGAACAGGTCGAGCTGTTCGCGCTCTTGCGAAGGCCGCTGCCGCATGGGTAGCGCGGGGCTGGACATGGCGATGGCCTGCCGCGCGCCGCCGATCAGCGCGCACGGCTGTCGGCCGAGTGCTGCTCGGCGTATTCGGGATCGGAAGTCGTCTCGAAGCTGCGATCAGACGCCCAGGCATCGAGGTCGGCCACGGCGTACATGACGCGCCGGCCGAATTTGCGAAAGCGCGGGCCGCCGCCGATTACGCGCTGTTTCTCCAGCGTGCGCGGCGACAGGCGCAGGTACTCGGCGGCTTCGTCGTTGGTGAGATAGCGTTGGGGCTGCGCGGCAGCGGTCGAGACAGCGGCGGCAGGCCGCAAGGGAGCGGGTCGCATGGGATGAACCTCCATCAAGCCCGGCCACACCACGCGGCCGGATAGAGGCACTTTCAGGAAAGCGGGGCCATCCGCGAAGGGACGATCTGCGGGGGACGCGAAACGTCCCCCCTCATTGCGAGGGATGCAACGGCAGCGGCGGAAGCTGTGCCAGGCGGCGATAGCCGCCGCGCATCAGCGCATCGCCACGGCGCACCAGCCGCCGCACGCGGGCGCGCAAGGCGCTGTCCGTGTGCCAGTCGGCGGCGACAGCATCGGCACCGAACAAGCCTTCGGCCATCTCGCGCAAGGACGCTCCCGCCAGGGCCGCATCGAGTGCCTGCAAAGTGTGCAGCTCCAGCAGCGCGCCGGGCGTCGGCCTGGGCGATGCCATCCCGGCAGGTGGGGAAGATGCGGCCTGCGCCATGTCGAACGCGAAGCCGGTCGGCGGCGCAGCGCCCGCGCGCACGGCATAGACGAACGCCATGCCATCGTGCAGGCTGGGCGCGAGCGCGAAGCGCCAGCAACGGCCAGGGCTGCGCGCGATCAGCGCCAGCCGCTTGCCGTCGTGGATCAGTTGCTTGTGGCCGGGGGTGCGCCACAAGGCAAAAGGCATGGCGTTCGCCGGCGGATCTTCATCGGGATAGAGCTGAACCAAGGTCGCGTGGCCAGGCTGCCAGGCCGGATGCGCGTCGCGCGCATCGAGCGCCGGGTCTTCCAGCAGGCGCAGGCCCCAGTGTTGCGCCGCCTGCAAAGACGGCGAACGGCGATGATGGCGCAGCCAGTCGCGCCGGTAGTCGGGATGCCTGCGCAGGTATTCCCAGGCGAGCGCGAGCGCATCCAGCCACAAGACGTAGAGGTATGCCGCCGTTGGATACCAATGGGCGGCGTGATGGGGATCGACCATGACGCCTCCTCCTGCGAACAGGAATCGCCGCCACGGAAACACTACGCGCTACACCGCCGTCGTCGGAACGTCATGGGGAAAAAAGCTGGATGGGGCTGTCAAGACCGATTGGCTCCGATGCGTTGCGGCACTCGTCTCAATGCTGCGGCGGCAGCGCCCCGATGCGGAGCGCCGCACAGGCCAGCCTGCCGCAGCCCGCGCAAAACATCATGTCCGTTTGGATCAGACTGGTGGGGCTGCGCCGCATGAATCCCGATTGAGACCGGCCCGGCATGACGCCAGACTGAAAAAGTCACAGTGCGCGGGGTTCAGTCCGGGATGGCTCCGTCCTGCTCGGCCAGTCGGGTGTACTCCGACAGCGTGCGCGTAGGCCGGAAATAAAGGTCGCGCAGTACGGGCCGCTTGAGCGGCCCGACGATGCCGGTCAGGTCGGACAGCTTCACGGTGCCCAGCTCAGGCATCCCGATCCCCAGGTCGATCAGGCCATAACAGGTGTCGCCGTCCGCAGGATCGAGCGACACCAGTAGCCAGGTCACATGCGCGTCCGGTGTGAACAGCCGCACCACGGGCAGCGGGTCGATGGCTTCGCCAGCGGCGCGGGCCTGGCCGTTGGCCAGCAGGCGGGTGCGGTCGTCCTCGGTGATGAGTGGTCGCGGCATGGTCTGCAATCCCACGAATCCAATGATGCATGAACGCGGTTTCACGCCGAAGCGCAGAACCGCCAAGCCGGATTTGCGCCTTCGTGCGCAAGCACGGATGCGGTTCCGTGGCTTTGCTGGAACCCGCGGATGCGGATTTCTGTAAAGGCACGAAAGCGTAGAGCAGGATTAAATGAACACTATAGATTGTAGCCCTATAGAGCGCAACGGGTTGTCATCTTGGTTTTTGAGAGGAAACCATAGGTGGCGGCAAGGTACTCATTGGCGAAGGCGTTGAAGACAGTCAGGAAGGCGTGTGGCTTGAGCCAGGAAGCGTTCTCCGACGTGTCCAGCCGCACCTACATGAGTACGCTGGAGCGCGACCTGAAAAGTCCGACCCTGCACAAGCTGACCGAGCTGTGCGAGGTCATGGAGGTGCATCCGCTCACGTTGTTGACGCTGGCCTATGCGGGCGACAGCACGCGCAAGGCTGACGAGTTGTTGGCGCAGGTGCGCCAGGAACTTGAGGCGGTACTGAACCCTGATGGAGATTGAGAAGCGACATGGCATATCGAAATGGAAACTACACCGCCTTTTACGTTGCAGAGCCATTCCATCCCAGCTCGCTAGGTGCCAATGCGACGAAGGATTTTCAGTATTACAACACCCTACGGATGTGGAAAGGTGCTGATGCGACGTTCCCCTTCGTTGATTCGCACGACAAAACTTACAGTGTCCGCGATGGCAGCGATTGGGAATACACACTGAAACCCAGGCTCAGGGAGCGCCTTCGGAACTCGAAAAACATCATCCTGATCTTGAGTTCGATCACGACGAATTCCCGCGCCCTTCGAGAAGAAATCGACTACGGGATCAACGACCAGGGGCTGCCTGTCATCGTCATCTATCCCGAATATGCCACCAAGGAAAGCCTGCTGCTCGGTGGATCACTGAAGCAGGCGGTCAAGAACCTGTGGGGAAATCTTCCCGTGTTCCGAGATTCGATGAGCAAAGTCCCGACGCTTCATGTCCCGATGAACAAAGAACTCATCAAGAAATCCTTGCAGGATGGCGAGTTTATGGCTGGGAGCATGAAGGCCCCAGGTATCTACAGGTACAACCCATAATCAATCGACATATCGGAGCGAATGATCAACGTCATGGCGAAGGTCAACTTTTTTGACAAGCGGGTCATCAAGAAATTCCTTGAGATCACCGCTGTCGTCAGCGGTGCGCTGTCATTCGCAGTTATTTTTGTTGACGTTCCTGCCGAGTGGAAGCTGAAGGCTGGCTTGGCTTTCTTGGCGATACTGGCACTCACCTACGTGGTGATATGGCTCTGGTCGAACAACCTGAATAGTATCGACATCAATGTCGAGGGCAGCGATGTCTCGATCAAAACCGGCGATATTTTTCACCAACCGGGATTGAAGGCAATCGCCTTCAATGAGTATTTCGACACTCAGGTGGACAACAAGATAATTGGCGAGACTTCTCTCAATGGTGTTTTCATCCAGAAGCATATCGGCGTTTCTCTCTCTGAACTGGATCGCCACATCGAGGAATACGCTTTTGATAACAGCGAAATCCTAGAGGAGAACGAAGCAAGAAAACACGGAAAGAAGAAAAGGTATCAGATAGGCACGATTTGCCTGTACAAAGACTATCTCTTGACTGCGTTCTCCAAGTTCGATGAGAACAACAAGGCGCTACTAACGATGCCGGAGTACCTTGAATTTCTCATTAACTTCTGGGACAAGGTAAACAACGTGTACGCCCAGCAAAGCGTATCGACCACAATCTTTGGCTCAGGAATCACGCGAATCAAAGGGCACAAGAATATTACCGACGAGGATCTACTGAAGATCATGCTGTGGACATTCAGAATCAGTGAGATGCGATTCAAGTATCCCGCGAAGCTGACCATCGTGATCCACAAAGACAAGATTGACCAGATCAATCTTCTCGATATCAAATCCGCCAGGAACGGCGTGTAGTTTTCAAGAGCGGTTCGGAGCGAGTCCACTTCGTGGACGCAGGCCCGGCCGATCCGGCGCAGCCGGTTCGGTGGTGCTCAAGGGGCGCCAAGCGCAGCGCGGCGGGGATAGCCCGCAAGGGCTTTCCCCTGGAGGCAAGCGCCAGCGCGCAGCGCCGCAGGCGCGAAGGCGTGAGGGATTGAAGCCGAATGGCCGTGACGACAAAGGCGGCACGGGGCGCAGCCCGAAAGCCCGGCGGCGCATCGCGCCGACACGCCATCGCTGTTCTGCTGCCACGGGCTTCAAGCCATCCGACCATCACCGATGCGATACCGGCCTGGGACATGCCCGGCATAAGACCATCGCCGAAACCCTGTGCGTGCAGTGTTGCGATCAGCAGCACCGCGCCCCGCCGCAATGGGCGAGGCGCGGTGAGCGGCCGTCAGGCCGCCTTGGGCTTGCTGCGCGACCAGATCAGGTCGTGCGTGCCGTTCTCGCCTTCGATCAGGCGGGCATAGACCGTCGCCGGGAACGAAGGATCGTCGATGGACACCGACAGGTAATCCCGACCGGCCTCGCTGGTTTTCTTCCACGCCGCGCCGAAGTCGTGGCCGGCCGCCTGAAGGCGGAAGTCCGGGGCGCTTTCGTTCTCGCCCTTGTCGTTGGAAACCAGCTTGACCTTGACGTTGAGGGTCAGGGTACGGAGCTGGCCGGTGAAGCCGTCTTTGTCTGCGGTGAAGGTGCCGATGTTAGCCATGATGATTTCTCCTTTCGGGTTGAACAAGGTCGCGCCAGTGCGTCCTTGTTGTGATCCGTCCGGTGGGGGATGGGCGGGCCGCACCTCTTGCGGGCGCAACGCAGTGGAGCGCCTGGAAGCGAAAAGAATTTGCTGCGCGAGGAAGCCGCGCAGCGGCGGGGAAATTGTTTTCGCTGGAAGGTTGCGGCCATGAAGCTCAGCCCCCGCCAGGATTCACAACAACACCAGGACGTACTGGCCGCCCGCTCCCGAATGGAGACATGGCCGACTCGGCATCCCCGCGTGACGGCTTCACCGGCCTGCGCCCTGACACGAGCAAGGACAACACCCGGCGACAAGGTGAAAGTGCCCCTGCCGCTGCTGACGCTCTGGTGTTTGAGGCGTGGCGTGGAAGCTCCATTGCAGGGCCGGGCGGCGCGTCGGTGAATCGTCCTTCGTGACGTACAGGCGACGAACCGCCAGCGTCGAGGACGGCACGCTTTCGTGCAACCTGCCGCAGCAAGCCGGGGCGTAGCCCACAAGCCCCGCCCATTGCGGCGAGGCGCGTTCGCAATGTCGGCGGCGCTTTGCGCCGACGCACTGATGGGCTTCGTGTGCTTCCCGCGCACAAGCCGCTTGTGCGCCGCCCCTCCGCCGCCTGCCCGAAGGCGGCGAAGGGGCGTTCTGGCGTTGGGCCTTGAAACCGGGCGCGGCCACGCCGCGCCCGGAGTT
>JBFWSI010000129.1:0-8785 GCA_050248455.1 Gammaproteobacteria bacterium
TAGGTGCGGCCGAGGAAGTTGAAGTCGTTGATGTAGGCCGAGCCGAGGGAAATCTCGAGTGCGGCGAGCACGCGCTCGGCCGGCACGCGCAGCTTCTCGGCGCGCACGCGATCGATGTCGGCGAACACCTTCGGCGTCTTGGTGTTGAAGGTCGTGAACACGCGCGCGACGTGCGGATCCTGGTTCGCCCGCGCGATCAGCTCCTGCGTGACGCGCTCGAGCTCGCGCACGCCGTTGCCGCCGCGGTCCTGCACGTAGAGCTTCCAGCCGCCGCCGGTGCCGATGCCGCGCACCGGCGGCGGCGGCACGACGAAGGCCATCGCTTCCTGGATCGTCGACAGCCGGCCCTGGGCGGTCGCGACGGTCTCGTCGATCGTGATGCCTTGCTCCGCGCGCTCCTCGTAGGGCTTCAGCGGCGCGAAGATCGCGCCGGCGTTCGGCGCATTGGTGCGCGTCGCGCCGTCGAAGCCGGCGAAGCCCGCCGCGCTCGCCATCTCCGGCATGTCCATCAGCAGCGTCGTCGCATGCCGCACGACCTCGTCCGTGCGCGTCACCGATGCGCCCGGCGGCAGCTGGTAGACGGTGATCAGGTAGCCCTGATCCTGCTGCGGGATGAAGCCCGTCGGCGTGCGCGTGAACGCGAGCCAGGTCAGGGCGACGAAGCCGGCATAGAGCAACAGCATCACGAGCGCGATGCGCAGCAGGCGCTGCGTGAGCCAGGCATAGCCGCCGGACAGCGCCGCGAAGCCCGCGTTGAAGGCGACCGCGATGCCCGTGAACGGTGCGAACAGCACGCGCGCTAGCGTCGAACGCCGCTCGGGGCCGTGGCGCTTCAGCAGCAGCGCGCCCAGCGCCGGCGACAGCGTCAGCGACACGAGCGCGGAGATGATCGTCGCGCTCGCGACGGTCAGCGCGAACTGGCGGTAGAAGGCGCCGGCGATGCCGGTGATGAAGGCGGTCGGCACGAATACCGCCGTCAACACCAGCGCGATCGCGATCAGCGCGCCGCCGACCTCGTCCATGGTGCGATGGGCGGCCTCGCGCGGCGTCGCGCCCTGATCGAGATAGCGCTCGATGTTCTCGACCACGACGATCGCGTCGTCGACCGCGATGCCGACGGCGAGCACCAGGCCGAACAGCGTCAGGTTGTTGACCGAGAAGCCGAAGGCCGCCATCACCGCGAAGGTGCCGATCAGCGAGATCGGGATCGCGACGATCGGGATGATCGCCGCGCGCCAGGACTGCAGGAACAGCAGCACGACGACGACCACGAGCAGCATCGCCTCGAAGATCGTCAGGTACACCTCGTGCACCGACTGCTCGATGAACTTGGTCGGGTTGAAGGCGATCTTGGCCGCGACGCCGGGCGGCATCTCGGCGTTGAGCTCCTCGAGCAGCTTCTCGATCGAGTGTGCGGTCTCGAGCGCATTCGAGCCCGGGCGCTGGAACACCGGGATCGGCAGGGCCGGCTTGCCGTCGAGATAGCCGATCGTCGAATAGTCCTGCGCGCCGAGCTCGACGCGCGCGACGTCGCGCAGCCGCGTGACGCGGCCGCTGGGCGTGCGCTTGACGATGATGTCGCCGAACTGGGTCGGATCGATGAAGCGGCCCTGGCTCTCGATCGGCAATTCGAAGGCGCCGGGCTTGGGCACCGGCAGCTGGTTCAGGCGTCCGGAGGCGACCTGCACGTTGTTCTGGCGCACGGCGTCGACGATCTCGTCCGCGCTCAGGTCGCGCGTCGCCGCGAGCTCGGGATCAATCCAGATGCGCATCGAGTACGCGCGCTCGGCGAAGATGCTGAACTGGCCGACGCCCTTCAGGCGCGCGAGCCGGTCGACGACCTGCGTGCGCGCATAGTTCGACAGGTAGGTGCCGTCGCGCGAGCCGTCCGGCGAGTACAGGTGCATCACCATCAGCATGTCGGGCGAGTTCTTCGCGACGTTGACGCCGAGGCGGCGCACGTCCTCCGGCAGGCGCGGCTCGGCGATCGCGACGCGGTTCTGCACCAGCACCTGCGCGAGATCGAGGTTGCTGCCGAGCTCGAAGGTCACGCTGATCGTCAGCCGGCCGTCGCCGGTCGACGAGGACTGCAGGAACAGCATGCCGTCGACGCCGTTGATTTCCTGCTCGAGCGGCGTCGCGACGGTGTCGGCGATGGTCTCGGCGCTCGCGCCGGGGTAGGTCGCGGTGACCTGGATCGTCGGCGGCACGATCTCCGGATACTGTGCGACGGGTAGCTTGAAGTAGGCGATCGCGCCGACCAGCGTGATCACGATCGAGATCACCGACGCGAAGATCGGTCGTTCGATGAAGAAGTGCGACAGGCGCATCTCAGTGCCCCGTCGCCGCCGCGGCCGGGGCGGCGGGCGCGGCCGCTGCCGCCGTCGTCGGCGTCACGGGCTGGCCGGGGCGCGCGCGCTGCACGCCGTTGACGACGATGCGATCGCTGGCTGCGAGGCCGTCGCGCACGATGCGCAGGCCCTCGTAGAGGCCGCCGAGCACCACGGGCCGCGCCTCGACGACGTCGTCGGCCTTGACGACCATCACGAGCTTGGTCGCCTGGTCGGCGACGACGGCCTCGTCGGGGATCAGGATCGCGTCGTGCTCGCCCTCGCCGTAGAGACGTGCCCGCGCGAACATGCCGGGCAGCAGCAGGTGATCGGGATTCGGAAAAGTGGCGCGGCCGAGCATGGTGCCGGTGACGGGATCGAGTTCGTTGTCGACGAAGGTCATGCGTCCCTTGTGCGGCCAGCCCTCCTCGTCGATCAGCCGCGCCTCGACCGGGTTCTGCACGTCGCGCGAGGACTTGCGGCGGCCTTCGGTGTCCAGCCGCGTGTAGCGCATCAGCTCGGACTCCGAGGCCTCGATCTCGAGCTCGATCGGATCGAGCGAGACGATCGTCGTCAGCAGCGTCGAGTCCGCGGTGCCGCCGGAGATGACGTTGCCGACGTCGATGCGAATGTCGGACAGGCGCCCGGCCATCGGGGCGCGGACTTCGGTGAAGCCGAGATCGAGCTCGGCGGCGCGCAGGTCGGCCTGCGCCGCTTCCACCTGCGCCTGTGCCGAATCGCGCTCGGCGCGCCGCTCTTCCAGCGTCTCCCGGCTCATCGCGCGGGACTTCTCCAGGCGCTGGCCGCGCTCGAATTCGAGCTGCGCGAGCTTGGATTGCGTCTGCGCCCGCGCGAGATCGGCGCGCGCGCGCTCGACCTGGGCGGCGAAGGGCCGCTGATCGATGACGAACAGCAGCTGGCCGGCGTCGACGAGCTGGCCTTCGGTGAAATGCACCGAGTCGAGATAGCCCGAGACGCGGGCGCGAACTTCGACGCGCTGCTTGGCGACGAAGCGGCCGGTGTACTCGTCCCATTCGGTGATGCGCCTGACCATCGGCTGTGCGACCGTGACGGTCGGCGGCGGCGGGGCCGGCGGCGCATCGTCGGCCGCGGTGGCGGGCAGGGTGACGGCACAACACAGGGCGAACAGGCGCGCGAGCGGGCCGCCGGACGCACGACGGCCGCGCACGATGGAGTCGATCATCGGCGGAATCCCATGGACATCGGGCCGGCATTATCGCAGATGCAGCAGGCGCTGCGTGCCTCACGCGCCGGCGCCGGGCCCGGCTTCAGACCCTGAGCACGTTTGCGGGCTGCGGGCTGCCGTCAGGATCGAGCGTGTAGGCGTAGGCTTCCTTCATCTCGACGTTGCCGCTGTCCGTCCACACCAGGAGGCGCCTGCCGTCCGTGCGCGTCTTGACGAGGCCGAAGGCGGCGCGGCTGAAGCCGAAGAACTCGCCGCGCTTCTTCTGGGCCGCGGTCACGGGCCGCGCCAGGCGCGACCAGCCCTCGGTCTGGAAAAAGGCGACGAGCTCGGTGACGAACACCAGCGGCTCCTCGACCCGCGACCAGCGGCCCAGTGCGCCGACCAGCGTTGCGCGCGGGTGGATGTACTCCTTGCGCGCGTTCTCGTCGCCGCTGGAGATCACGCTGACGATCGGCGCGACCGCCTGCAGCAGCGCGCCGGAGAAATCGGCCGAGCCGTGGTGTGGCACTTTGAACACCTCGGCCTTCAGGTCGATGCGGCCCGCGGCGTGCTCGGCGGCGAGGAAGCGGCTCGCCTGCTCGTTCAGATCGCCGGTGAACAGGTAGCTGAAGCCGCCGTAGCGCAGCCGGAACACCACCGAATGCCCGTTGATCGTGTGCGAGGCCGAGAGCCCGCCGAAGCGCACGTCCTCGGTCGCGAGCGATTCGTGGCCGATGCGCGGCCCGGCCGGCGACTCGCCGAGGAAGCGCAGCGCCGGCGCGCCGTCGACCTTGCTCGTCAGCGGACCCAGCACCTCGATGGCGAGCTCGCCCTTGTTGAAGAAGGCGAAGGCGTCGGTGTCCCCGTATTGCAGCCGGCGGCTGACGAGCGGGGCCCGCGCATGATAGGTCGCGAGCGCCTGCCGCCACGCGCGGAACGGCGCGTTCATCTCCGCGTCCGGCACGGCGAGCAGATCGTCGACGAGACCCGTCAGCCAGGTGTCGCGCCCGCGCTTGAGCGTCGGTCCGAGCAGCTGCGCATCCGGCACGCGCTTGCCGCTGCGCGTCGACGGTCGCTTCACGAGACCGTTGTGGTAGTAGCGCTTCGGCTGGATGTAGAGCCGCTTGCGCGGCTCGGCGTTGCCCTCGGAGGCGAGAATCTCGGCCAGCCCCGAGTAGTGATCCGCATCGCCGTGGGTCACGAGCATGCACTCGATGGGCTGCGGCTTCGCGGCCGAGGTGCCGCGGAAGCGGCCGGCGAGATAGCGCGCGAAAAGCTGGTTGTCGCCGCCGTCGACGAGCACGATCTTGCCGTCCGGGGACTCGATCACCGCACCGTCGCCCTGCTGCACGTCGACGAAGTTGACCTTGAGCACGCGGTTCTGGCGCCGCGGCTTGACGAGCCTGCTCGCATCGAGGCCGGCCGATTTGCGCGGCTCGATGTAGCCCGTCTCCGTCACCGGCAGCACGCTGCCGTCGGCCTGCGTCTCGAAGCGCACGGTTTCCACTTCGAGCTGCGTCGCGCTGCGTTTCCTCACCAGCACTTCGTCGCCCCAGGCGAGCGTGCGGCGATAGTCCCGGCGTCCGGGCGCGGCCCACACGTCGACCAGATCGACGTCGACGACACATCTGCTGGCCATGGCGCTGTCCTCCCTGTCCTCGCCGACAGGCTCGCAGACCGCGCCGCGGCCCCGCAATGCGCCAGATCAGCCGGACGCCGGGAAAAGTATCGCGCGCGGCCGGCTTGCATCGACTGCCGAACGCAAGGAACATCGGACGGAGACCGGGCGGCGCATGCGTCGCACCGGGCGTGGCCGCGGCATCCGGAGCAGGCGATGAAGATAGAGATCGAATACTGCGTGATGTGACACTACGAGCCGCACGCCCTCCGTGCGAGGGAGCGCTTGGAACGGCTGGGTGCGACGGACGTGCACCTGATCGAAGGGGGACGCGGCGTCTTCGACATCCGGGTCGACGGCGCACTCGTCTACAGCAAGCATGCGACGGGACGCTTTCCGACCGAGGCCGAAGTCGATGCCGTGGTCGCGCGAAAATGAAGCGCGCGTCACACCCGGCGGCCGCGTGCACCGCGCAGCCCGGACGTGATCGTCATTAGAATCGGAGCTCGGTCCCAGGGACGGAAGACGCGCGCATGAAAGTGCTGCTGTTGACGGTGAGCCTGCTGCTGATCGCCTTCGGCCTGATCGTCGCCGGCCGGCGCGGCCACTTCGCGGGCAGCATGCCGTCCGACCTCGGCGTGCGCGACGGCAAGCTGAAACCGCCGTCGCCGACGCGCAACAGCGTCAGCAGCCAGGCCGATTACTGGCGCAGCTCGCCGCAACGGCGCTACGCGAAGATCGACCCGCTGCGCTACAACGGCGATCCCGCCGCGGCGATGCCGCGGCTGATCTCCGTGCTGCAGAAGTTCGACGGCGCGAAGATCGTCGAAGCGCGCCCCGACTATCTGTACGCGCAGTTCACGACGCGCTGGCTGCGTTTCGTCGACGACGTCGAGTTCCTGCTCTCGCCCGGCGAAGGCGTGATCCACGTGCGCTCGGCCTCGCGCCTGCGGCGGGACGATTTCGGCACCAACCGCCGCCGCGTCGAGGCGATCCGCGCCGAGTTCGACGAGGGCTGAATTCTCGTAGCCAGGATGAGCGCAGCGAATCCGGGGCTGTGCCGCGTCGAGCGCTGATCAACCTATATAGCTGAGCGTAAATGCGCTCCAGTGCGTGTTGATTACGTCATTCCCGCGCCAGCGGGAATCCACGCCGGACGAGGCGGTCTCCGTCGGGCGATCCTTCTTTTTCCGCGCTGGACGCCGGAGGAGCGCGTGGATGCCCGCTGGCGCGGGCATGACGCAGGAACTTCCTACACCGGCATACGCTATCGAACAGACGGTGGAGTGGATTTACGCTCAGCTATATAGGTTGATCGGCGCTCGAAGTGGCACGGCGCCCCGTGCCGGAAAGCCGCGGTTTACCGCATTCGGGGGCAGGTGAGCCCGCTGCGGCATCGGCTATCATCCCGTGTCGACCCCGTTCATCCCGCGGCCCGCGCCGGAGCGCGGCGTCGCTCATGCAAGCAGGAGTTCCCATGCCCGGCCTACTCGAAGACAAAGTCGTGCTCGTCACCGGCGGCAGCACGGGTATCGGTCGCGCAAGCTCGGTGGTGCTGGCACGCGAAGGCGCCTGCGTCGTCATCGCCGACGTGCAGGACGCTGCAGGCCAGGAGACCGTCGAGCTCGTGCGCGCCGCGGGCGGCCGCGCCGAGTATCACCACGTCGACGTCACCGACGAGGCGGCGGTCGGCGCGCTGGTCGGCGGCATCGCCGCGCGCCACGGCCGTCTCGACGGTGCCTTCAACAATGCCGGTATCGAGGGACCGACGGCGAAGATCTTCGACTACAGCCTCGCGGACTGGAACCGCGTCATCGCCGTGAACCTCACCGGCGTATTCGTGTGCATGAAGGCCGAGATCGAGCAGATGAAGAAACAGCACGACGGCGGCGCGATCGTCAGCACGGCCTCGGCGGCGGGGCTGATCGGCATTCCCGGCGCATCGGCCTACAACGCGGCCAAGCACGGCGTCGTCGGCCTCACCAAGACCGCGGCGCTCGAGTACGCGGGCCGCAACATCCGCGTCAACGCCGTCTGTCCCGGCTTCATCGACACGCCGATGCTGAACCGCGTGACCGACGCCAGCGTGAAGATCCGCGAGTCGCTGATCGCCGCGGTGCCGATGAAGCGCGTCGCGCAGGCGTCGGAGATCGGCGATACGGTCGCCTGGCTGCTGTCCGCCCGCTCGACCTACGTGACCGGGGTCGCCTTGCCGGTCGACGGCGGCTGGGTCGCTCAGTAAACCGCTGCGCAGGCAGCACGCGCCCAGGAAGCACCGTTTTGAACGCAATGATCGACGATTCCCTTCGCCAGCGCTTCGCCGACGCCGTCGCCGTCGCGAACGTGCCCACCCTCCTGATGGTGCTCGCGCAGCTGAGCGGCGAACAGCGCTGGCTCGAAGCGCCTTACCGGCCCGGCCGCAGCATCGGGCTCGGCGACAACGACACGGGCGGCCTGCCCGACGCCGTCCAGCAGGAAATCCGCGACGCCGCGCTCGAGGCGATCCTCGCCTGGCGGGCCGGCCGTGCGCCGGCGCTGCCGAATCCGTCGCCGGCGAAGCTCGTCGAGATGCTGTCGGTCGCGATGGGCGAGGAAGTGCCGGACGAGTACGGCCGCTTCACCGCCGAGCTCTTCGGCTATCGGCCGCCCGCGCCGGGCCGCATCGACGTGCCGGCGGGCTTCCACGTGCTCGTGATCGGCGCCGGCGTGTCCGGGATCTGCGCGGGCGTGAACCTCAAGGCCGCCGGCGTGCCGTTCACGATCCTCGAGAAGCACGACGAGGTCGGCGGCGTGTGGCTCGAGAATCACTACCCGGGCGCGGGAGTCGACACGCCGAACCATCTCTACTCGTTCTCGTTCGCGCCCTACGACTGGTCGAAGTATTTCGCGCTGCGCGACGATCTCCACGGCTATCTGAAGCACGTCGCGGAGCGCTTCGACCTGCTGCCGGCGATCCGCCTCGGCACGCGCGTCGAAGCGGCCGACTGGGACGCGGCCGCCCAGCGCTGGCAGGTGCGCGTGGTGCGTCCCGACGGCAGCCGCGAGACGCTGAGCGCGAACGTCGTGATCAGCGCCGCCGGCATCTTCAATCCGCCGGTGTGGCCGAAGATCGAAGGCCTCGATACCTTCGCGGGTCCCTGCTTCCACACCGCGGAATGGCGTGACGACGTCGAGCTGGACGACCGGCGCGTCGCGATCATCGGCAACGGCGCGAGCTGCATGCAGATCGGGCCGGAGATCCAGCACCGCGTGAAGACGCTGACGATCTTCCAGCGCTCGCCGCACTGGGCCGCGCCGTTCCCGCAGTTCCGCAAGGCCGTGCCGGACGCGCTGCGTTTCCTGTTCCGCGAAGTGCCGCTGTACGCGGCGTGGTATCGCGTGCGGCTCGGCTGGACCTTCAACGATCGCGTGCATGCGACCCTGCAGAAGGATCCGGACTGGCCGCACAAGGAACGCGCGCTGAACGCGACGAACGACGCGCACCGCGCCTACTACACGCGCTACCTTCGCGAGGAGCTCGGCGACCGCCAGGATCTGATCGACAAGGTGCTGCCGACCTACCCGCCGTTCGGCAAGCGCATGCTGATGGACAACGGCTGGTACCGGATGCTGCGCAACGAGCGCGTGTCGCTGGTCGACGCGCGCATCGAG
>JBFWSI010000130.1:0-8749 GCA_050248455.1 Gammaproteobacteria bacterium
CTGCGCGGCGGCGGCCGCTACGACGACGCCGAGAATCTGGTGATCACGCATCGCTTCTACGCCCAGCCCGACACCCGCGGCCCGGACATCGGCTTTCGCTGTGCCCAGGATGCGCGCGGGTGACGCCGCCTCGCGTAGCCCGGGTGGAGCGCGCAGCGCGCAACCCGGGAGCGGCACGCCGGCGCGCCTGCGTTCACCGATGATCGCAATCCCTCGCCGCGTGTTCCTGTTCAGCGGCCATCTCGTCGACGAGGCGGGCCGCGCGCCGCCGCGCTTTCCGAACGACGCCGCGACGATCGCGCGCGTGCGCCGCGCGCTCGAGGCGGCGCTGACGAAGCTCGCGCTCGCGGCTGGCGATCTCGCGCTGACGCAGGGCGCCTGCGGCGGCGATCTGCTGTTCTCCGCGCTGTGCATCGAGCGCGGCGTCGCGCTGCGCTGGCTGCAGCCTGCGCGCGAGGAGGCCTTCATCGCGGACTCCGTCGCGCGCGGCGGCGAGTACTGGCTGGCGCTCTATGCGCGCTTGCGCGCGGCGCTGGAGACGCCGCCGCGGACGATGCCGGCCGTGCTCGGCCGCGCCGTCGACGACTTCGACGATCCCTATCATCGCTGCAACCGCTGGTTGCTCGACACCGCGCGCGCCTACGGCCTCGCGCGGCTGCACGTCGTCGCGCTGTGGGATCACGATCCCGGCGACCAGGCCGGCGGCACTGCCGGCATGATCGAGGATGCGCGGCGCTACACGCGCGACATCGCGCTGATCGATCTGCGTGCGCTGAGGGGTTCTTGAGCAGAGGGCTGATGGATGCGCCGGATCCCGCACGCTGGAGATCCCGGGTTTCGCTACGCTGCACCCGGGCTACGAAACGAAGCGCGTTCGACCCAGTAGATCTGCTTGTGGCCGCTCGCGCTCAGCGTCGCGGCGAGGCGCTCGGCGGCGGCGCGCGTGAGATCGCGCGCGACCTCGAAGACGTTGCCGTTGTCATCCTGCCGCCGCACGCGCCACGGCGCATCGCGTGCGGGATCGAGCAGCGGCTTCACAGACCGAGCTCGCTGAGGCCGGGATGCGTGTCCGGGCGACGGCCGGCCGGCCAGTGCAGCAGGCGATCGACGGCGCGAATCGGCAGGTCGTTGATGCTCGCATGGCGCTCGCGCATCAGGCCCTGTGTGTCGAAGGCCCAGTTCTCGTTGCCGTAGGAGCGGTACCACTGGCCGGCGTCGTCGTGCCATTCGTAGGCGAAGCGCACGGCGATGCGATCGCCGTCGCAGGCCCACAGCTCCTTGACCAGGCGGTAGTCGAGCTCGCGCGCCCATTTGCGCACGAGGAAAGCATGGATCGCGTCGCGCCCGACCGGGAACTCCGCGCGATTGCGCCAGCGGCTGTCGACCGTATAGGCGAGCACGACGCGTGCGGGATCGCGCGAGTTCCAGGCATCCTCGGCGAGTCGCACTTTCTGTGCCGCGGTGTCGCGCGTGAACGGGGGCAGGGGCGGACGGCTTGCAGGGAGATCGCTCATGGTTTCCTGGCTCCGGTTTCGCCGCCGCGATCCGGCCAGCCGCCGGTCGCCAGGGTGCGCGGCGACCAGTCGCGGAAGGTCCAGCGCAGCGGCAGGGTGTCGTGCAGGCGGCAAGCCTCGCTCAGGCGGAAGCGCCACGCGCGTTCGGCGCCGTCGAAGCCTGCGATCTCGGCGGCGTCCCACAGCAGCTCGACGCGGCCGGTGAGACAGAGCAGCGTGCCCGTCGCGAAGTCGACGAAGCTCAGGCCGGCGCGCGGATCGACCGTGAAATTGCCGAGGGTCATGAAAAGATTGTTGCCGCTGAAGTCGGGCACCGTCAGCGTCTGCGCATCGTCGATGCGCACGAATCCCTGGCGGCCGCCGCGATGGGATACGTCCGCGCCCGACGCGGACGGGCCGCGGCTCGCGACGAACAGCGTGTCGGCCGCCTCGATCTGCGCGCACGCCGCAGCGTCGAGCGCGTCCAGCACGTCGACGGCTCGCGGCGTCACGTCCTGCGCGGCGCGCTGCCAGCGGGCCTCGCGACCCTGGATGTACTGCGGACAGTTGCCGACGGTCTGCTCGACGTCGACGTCGAATCCCGTCGCGCGCACGGCGCGGACGCGACCGTTCGCGCGGTTGCGCCGGCGCGTGTGCAGCTCGATGCCGAGCAGGCCGAGCGCGGCGCCGGGCACGAGGCAGGCGCGCAGCGGATCGCCGGCGCCGGGCAGCGCCGTGATGGCGAGACGCCGCGGGTCGGGCGCGGCGATGAAGCCCGGTCGCCCGACGAGCAGCGAGGCCCATGGCCGTCCCTGCGCATCGCTCGCGCCGGCGACGATGAACGGCAGCTGCATATAGAACTCGCGGTGCTGTTCCGGCATGAAGTCGCGAATGACGCGACGGCCGATGTCGCGCATGCGGGACTCGACGCCCACGCGCGCCTGCACGGCCCGTTCGCCGTCATGGAAGGGCAGCCGTTCGCTGTCCGGCCGCGGGTTCTGATCGTCGATCATCGGAGAGGCGCCGCAGAGCGGGCCGCCATGATCGCGCAGGCGCGGCGCGCGGGCCAGCGGCCGACGGCCGGCGCTCGCCCGCTTGCGCTCAAACGCGGACTAATATAGTCTGCGTTCATGGCCCATCTCACCGCGAGCGTCGAATACGGCATGCACTGCCTGCTGTGGCTGGCAGCGACCGAGGACACGGCGCTCAGCAGCCGCGATCTCGCGGCGCTGCAGGGCGTCTCGCCGGCCTTCGTCGCGAAAATCTTCCCCAAGCTCGAGAAGGCGGGGATCGTCAGCGCGAGCAACGGCCTGCGCGGCGGCTACCGGCTCGCGCGGCCGGCGTCGCGCATCTCCGTGCTCGACGTCGTCGACGCGATCGAAGGCCGCAAGCCGCTGTTCGACTGCCAGGAGATCCGCGGCCGCTGCGCGCTGTTCGAAGACCGTCCGCCGAAGTGGGCGACGAACGGCGTGTGCGCGATCCACGCCGTGATGCTGCAGGCCGAGCGGGCGATGCGCGAAGCGCTCGCCGCGCAGACGCTTGACGATCTCGCGCAGGCAGTCGACCGCAAGGCACCGGCGTCCTTCGGCGGCGAGGTGCAGGCCTGGCTAGGCGCGCGCACGTCCGCGCGCGGCGCGAAGCGCGGCCCGCGCAAGCGCGAGGCGCCGTCCTGAGCGCGGCATCGCGCCGCCCTTCCCGATTTTCGTTCCTTGCTTCGCCGGTCGGGCCTGCCGGGTCCCGACACGGATTCGTCTTGCCCGGCGCCAACCTGGAGAGTTCACATGACCCAGCAACTCCTCATCGCCGGCTCGGGTTTCGCCGGCACCTGGGCCGCGATCGCCGCCGCGCGCGCCCGCGCGCTCGCCGAGCGCGAAGCGGCAGTCGCGATCACCGTGGTGTCGCCGGCGCCCGAACTGCACATCCGCCCGCGCTTCTACGAAGCTTCGCTCGAGGGCATGGCGCCCGATGTCTCCGGACTCTTCGAGGCCATCGGCGTCACGCACGTCGCCGGCCGCGTCGAGCGCCTGACCGCCGACGCGCGCGAGCTCGAGGTGGTCGATGCACGCGGCGCGCGTTCGCGCCTGCGCTGGGATCGCCTCGTGCTCGCGACCGGCAGCGTGCTGTTCAGGCCGGAGCTGCCGGGTCTCGCGGCTCACGCCTTCGACGTCGATCAGCTCGCGCACGCGCAGCGTCTCGATGCGCATCTGAAGTCGCTGTCGTCACGGCCGGCGTCGACCGCGCGCAGCACGGTGGTCGTCGCCGGCGGCGGCTTCACCGGCATCGAGGCCGCCTGCGACATGCCGGCGCGCCTGCGCGCGGTGCTCGGCGAGCGGGCCGAGGTGCGGGTCGTGATGGTCGAGCAGGCGCCGTCGGTCGGCCCGGATCTGGGCCCCGGCCCGCGGCCCGTGATCCTCGAAGCGCTCGCAGCCTGCGGCGTCGAGGCGATCACGGGCGTCGGCGTCGCCGCGATCGACGCCGACGGCGTCACGCTCACGGACGGCCGGCACATCGCCGCCGCGACGGTGGTGTGGACGGCCGGCGCCCGCGCGCAGCCGCTCGCGGCACAGGTGCCGGGCGAGCACGATCGTTACGGTCGCGTCGCGGTCGATGCCCACCTCCGTGCACCGCAGGCGCCGACGGTGTTCGTCACCGGCGATCTCGCCCGCGCCGCCGTCGACGACGAGGGCCGCGACGCGCTGATGTCCTGCCAGCACGCACTGTCGCTGGGCCGCGTCGCGGGCTACAACGCGGCGGCGGATCTGCTGCAGCTTCCGCTGCACGCCTACCGGCAGCCGAAGTACGTGACCTGCCTCGATCTCGGGCCCTGGGGCGCGGTCTTCACCGAGGGCTGGGACCGCCAGGTGCAACTGCGCGGCGCCGAGGCCAAGGCCTTGAAGCGTGACATCAACACGAAATGGATCTATCCGCCGACCGATCGCGCGACCGCCTTCGAGCTCGGCGCGCCGGATCACGTGATCGTGGCCTGAGCTCGGATCTCACGGAACCTGCGCGCACGACGGCGGTCCGAGCCAGGGACCGCGGTCCTGCGCGTCATGCCTGACGGAGTGAAGCGCGCGGGATTCGCACCTCAACTCCTTCCACTTTCCGGATTCACGCCCCGCTTCGTGCGGGGCGTTTTTTTCACCGCATGGAATTTAGCCCGGATTCGCGCTGCTCATCCGGGCTGCGAAGACTTTCCGGATCTGGCCCCCTCGCGCATCTCACTCGAGATTCGCATGCCGCGCGCGCAAATCCTCTTCGCGCAGTCCCTTCGCGGTGACGAGCTCGTAGATCACCGACTCGAGGAAGACCAGCGCCGAGAGCTCGAACACCGTGCCCATCGGCAGGCCCGGCCGTGACTGCGCGCTGCCGTCGGCGCCGAGCGCGACGATCTCGTGCGCGAGCCCGGCGAGCGGAGAGCCGGGTTTCGAGGTGACGACGGCGACGCGGGCACCGGCAGCGCAGGCCTTGCGCGCGATCGGCAGCAGCGTCTCGGTCGCGCCGGAACCCGACAGCACGAGCAATAGATCGCCCGCGGCGACCGAGGGCGTGACGATCTCGCCGACGACGAACACCGTGTAGCCACAGTGCATCAGGCGCATCGCAAAGAAACGTGCCGCGAGCGCCGAACGGCCGGCGCCGCCGACGAAGATGCGCGGCGCGCCGTCGAGCGCATCGATCAGGCGACGCACGTCGCCCATTTCGGCACCGGTGAGCACCGCGTCCACGCGATCGAGGATTTCTCTATAGGACATCGTGGTTCTCCTTCCTGTCCGTCCGCGCCCCGGCCGGCGGACCGGCCGGGGCAGCGCTTCAGGCCGCCTGCTGGCGCGGCGCGCGCGCCGCTTCGGCGATCGCGATCGCGGCGCTCACGGGATCCTCGGCCGCGTAGATCGCCGCGCCGGCGACGATGATGCCGGCGCCCGCGTCGCGCGCGCGCGCGACCGTCTCGCGCCTGATCCCGCCGGCAACGGAAATCACGAGATCGAGGCCCAGCGCGCGGATCGCCGCGAGATCGGCGAAGGGTGTCTGCCCCGAGGCCTGTTGATCCAGGCCCGTGTGCACGCCGATCACGTGCGCGCCCAGCGCCGCGACCTCGGCAGCGCGTGCACGCTTGTCCGGCACGTTGATCAGATCGACCTGGCACTGCTTGCCGTAGCGCGTCGCGGCCGCGACGGCGCCGCGTATCGTGCCGTCGTCCGCCGTGCCGAGCACGGTGCAGAGATCGGCGCCCGCGGCGTAGAACGGCGTCGTCTCGTATTCGCCGGCATCCATCGTCTTCAGATCGACGAGGAGGCGGTTGCCGGGCAAGCGTCGGCGCAGCTCGTGCAGCAGCGCGATGCCGTTGTGCTTGATGCACGGCGTGCCGATTTCGAGGATGTCGACGTGCGGCGCGACCTGCTCGGCGAGCGCGACGGCGGCGGTGAAATCCAGATGGTCGATGGCGACCTGAACGAGAGCCATGGCGATATCTCCTTGTGACGATCGTGAATCCGAAGGCACCGGAAGATGGAACGGTCGCGACCTCATCGCTGCACCGACGCGACGAGCACGCGAACGCCCGTGCCGCGAGCCGCAGGGCTCGCAGCCGGATCGAACGCGATGGAAGATGAGATGCCGCCTCACGGCGCACAGGCGCGACGCGTGCACGAGGCGCGCGCATGCGTCGCCCCGTTCAGCGCTGGATGTCGTCGCGTATGGCTGGTCTGGCGCCCCTGCACATCTGCCACCGGGCCCGATATTCGCCTACGTGTCGTATCGGAGAAGGAGTTCGTCGTTGCGGCTGTCCGCATCTCCTGCCGAAAAAATCGGCCGCGATTATAGCGTCTGCGATCGGCGGCATGACAAGAGGCAGTTCGTGAGGAATTACGTTGGCCCCGGCAGTCTTCAGCAGGGCGGTGCGCTGTGGGATGTTTTTGGTTCAACCACGGAGAGCACGGAACACGGAGAAAGAAAAATCGGAAACGTAGGTTGGGCTGACGAAGGAAGCCCAACGTCCCGCGGAGTTCCCCGACATGCCCGATCCCGGATTCGCTGCGCTCATCCGGGCTACAACTGCAAGAGCTCCGAACAATTTGTTTCTCCGTGTTCTCCGTGGTAGCGCGCAGCGCGAATATCAGGCGGCTGCCCACTCCGGGCTACGGGATCAAATGTCGACCGTCGCGATGAACTCCGTCACGCGTTCGGCGAGCTTGGCCTTCAGCGCGCCGCGGATGCTCGCCAGCACGCCGACGTCGACGATCGCCTGGCCCGAGTTCTGCTGGAGCTTCACGCGCTTCTTCTTCAGCTTGAAGAACAGCACCTGCGTGATCTTCGCATTGGCCTGGAGCGCGAAAGCGAGAAGGTGCATCACGAGGCCGCCGTTCGGCAGCTGATCGGCGAGCGCGATCTGGAACTGCGAGGTCTTCGTGTCGTGGCTCTCGCGATCGAAGAGCGTGATCCACGGGCTGTCGCGCTCCATCGACTGCACGGCGTCCAAGGTCGCCGCGAGCACCGCGAGCGCGGCGGGGTTCGGCGCGAGCAGCGCGGCCGCGGCTTGGCGCACGGCTTCGTGCGTTTCGAGGCCGTCGAGCTCGCCGCCGTATTCGCGGAATCCCGTCTGCTGCACGACCCAGCCGAGGTTCATCAGCGCCGCGACGTAGGCGTCGAACCAGGCGAGCACCTGCGCGCGATCGGGCACTTTGCGATTCGCCGCCAGCTGCGCGAGCAAGGTCGCATTGCAGAGATCCTCGCGCCGCGGCGCCGGTACGCCGGCGGTGAAGGACACGAGGCCCGCGCCGACGACGGCAGCCTGCTCGCGCGCGTCGACGAACCGCGGCGGCGGCGCGCCGTCGCGGCGCCGCGCGGTCTTCGGCACGGCCGGCAGTCGCGCCGCGACGACGAAGGCCCGTGCGCTCGCCTTGCTCGCCTTGAACGGGCGTGCGGGCTTCGCCGCGCGCGTCGCTTTCTTCAGCGTCACGGCGGGCGTCGCGCGGCGGCGCGCGGGCGGCTTCTTCGCCGCAGCGGCCTTGCGCGGGAGCGTCTTCTTCTTCGGGCTCGATTTCTTCGTCGCCATAACGCGCTCCTTTCCGGCTTCAGCCGGCGGGTCGATCGAGGGTCTCGAGGATGCTCGTGAGACAGTCGGCAATCTTCGCGATGCGCGGCGCCGGCCGGCTACGACCGCGCAGCACGCCGATCACGAACTCGAGATGCTCACGTACGGACGACACCTGCCGCGGGCTCGCGCCGCGCGAAATCGCATCACGATACGCGTGCGCCGCTTCGTTCATCAGCGTCGCCAGCGCCTTGCCGTCGGCGGCGAGGCGCGGCGCCTCGGCGAGCAGGCGCAGCGTGTTGAAATCGGCCGCGGCGAGGCTTTCCCAGAAGTCGGGCTCTTCGTCGGAATCGAGGCGCGCAGCGGCGAGCAGCGCTGCGCCGCGATCGTCGAGCTCGACCGCGCGCGGCGTGAGCGGCTTCTTGCGGCGGATGCCGGCGAGCAGCAGCGCGGTCGCCCAGTTCGTGTACGCATAGCTCGGCGAGCGATCGCCCAGCGCCAGCGACTTCTCCAGTGCCGCATGACAGTGCATCGCCATTGCTTCCAACGCGGCGATGCATTCGCGCTGTTCGCCGAGCAGCGCGTGCAGCAGCGCGAGGCGCTTGTAGGCACCGCCGAGCAGCAGCAGGCGCTCGGTGGTGTCGCCGAATGCGCGCAGGTGCTCGAGCTCCGCGATCGCCTCGCGGATGCGCTTCGCAAGCGGCCGCGCCTTGGCGTCCGGATTCTTCACCTTCGGCCCGCCGAGCTCGGCAAAGCTCGCCGCGGCGAGGCGCACGCGATAGTTCGCGCGCTGCTCGATCACGGCCAGCGAGGCGTCGCCGTGCTCCGCGCACAGCGCGGCATCGAGCGCCGCGACGGCTTCGGGCCAGCAGCGCGCCTCGCCGTAGCAGAAGCCGAGCGCGGCGGCGACGTCGCCGCGCGCGCGCCACGTCGCGTCGGCCGGCGCCGCGCGCGCGAGGATCACCTCGATCTGCTGGCGCGGATCGCGCTCGTCGCCGCCGGCCTTGAGGCCGCTCGCGCAGTTCTCGAGCGCGACGACGAGCTCGGCCGGCGTCGCGAACGGCGGCGGGACCGCGCGCTCCATCTGGCCACCACGCACGAGCACGTAGTTCGGATCGCCGTAGCACTGATCGGCGCCCCAGGTGTTCACCGACGGATGGCGCCGGTGCGTCTCCTCGCGCGCGAGACGCACGGCGTCGCCGAAATACTGGCCGGCCAGCAT
>JBFWSI010000131.1:0-8729 GCA_050248455.1 Gammaproteobacteria bacterium
TGCATCTCGTGCGCAACGCGATGGATCACGGCATCGAGACGCGCGAGGCGCGCGCCGCGGCCGGCAAGCCGCCGCGCGCGCGCGGCGGCCTCAACGCGAATCACGATTCCGGCAGCATCGTCATCGAGGTCAGCGACGACGGCGGCGGGCTCGACACCGCGAAGATCAAGGCCAAGGCGATCGAGCGCGGGCTGCTCGCGCCGACCGCGACGCCCAGCACGCAGGAGATCCACCAGCTGATCTTCGAGGCGGGATTCTCGACCGCAGACGCCGTGTCGAACCTGTCCGGCCGCGGTGTCGGCATGGACGTGGTCCGTCGCAACATCGAAGCGCTGCGCGGCTCGATCGACATCGACAGCACGCCGGGCGCCGGCACCACGGTGCGCATCCGGCTGCCGCTGACGCTCGCGATCATCGACGGTTTCCTCGTCGGCCTCGGCGCGGCGCGCTACGTGCTGCCGCTGGACGTCGTCGTCGAATGCATGGAGCTGGCAGGAGCCGCGCGCCGCGAGGTCGCCGAGCGCGGCTTCCTCGCAATCCGCGGCGAAGCGGTGCCCGTCCTGCGGCTGCGCGAGGTGTTCGATCTCGGCGACGGCGAGCGCGCGCGCGAGAACATCGTGATCGTGCGCTTCGGCAGCCTGAAGGCCGGTCTCGTCGTCGACGAGCTGCTCGGCGAGCTGCAGACCGTGATCAAGCCGCTCGGCAAGCTGTTCTCCTTCCTGCAGGGCATCACGGGCTCGACGATCCTCGGCAGCGGCGAGGTCGCGCTGATCCTCGACGTGCCCGGCCTGGTGAAGCGCGCCGAAGCGCAGCGGGCGCACGGCACGGCCGTGATTTCATCGTAGCCATCAACCAATTCCCAAGGTAAATCGACATGGGCGTTTTCGATTTCATGAACGGCTCGACCCGGCTGGCAGAGATGCTGGCCCAGGTGCGCCGGATGCAGGACGAGCACGAGAAGGGCGCGATCGACTGGAAGATCCCGCTGCACGGCCTCGCCGGCACCGAGCGGGAACTCGCCGACGCCGTCAATGCGCTGGTGCAGTCCCACATCGACGTCAAGATGCAGGTCGTATCGCTGATCCGCGACTATGCGGGCGGCGACTTCGGCAAGCGCATGCCGCGGCTGCCCGGGATCAAGGCGCAGATCACCTCCGCGATGGACGAGGTGCGCGAGAAGTTCTCGAACGCCGAAGCCGCCACCGAGAACCTGCGCATCAGGCACGCACTCGATCACGTGACGACCAACGTCATGATCGCGGACAACGACGGCATCATTCGCTACATGAACCGCGCGGTGACCGCGATGCTGACGAACGCCGAGGCGGACATCCGCAAGGAACTGCCCCAGTTCGATTCCAAGCACCTGCTCGGCGTCAATTTCGACACCTTCCACAAGAACCCCGCGCATCAGCGCAACGTGCTCGCTCAGCTGCGCGGCGTGCATCACGCGCAGATCAAGGTCGGGCGGCGCAGCTTCTCGCTGTCGGCGGCGCCGATCTTCGACGAGGCCGGCGTGCGCCAGGGCTCCGTCGTCGAATGGAAGGATCGCACCGACGAAGTCGCGGCCGAGAACGAGCTGGCCGGCATCGTGCAGGCCGCGTCGCAGGGTGACTTCTCGCGCCGCATCGACGGCAGCGGCAAGGAAGGTTTCTTCAAGCAGCTCTGCGAGGGCATCAACGCGGTCGTCGAGACCTGCGACACGGGCCTGAACGAGGTGCTGCGTGTGCTTGCCGCGCTCGCCAGCGGACATCTCGACGAGCGCATCACCAACGAGTACCAGGGTACCTTCGGCGCGCTGAAGAACGTCTGCAACGAGACGGTCGATCACCTGTCCGCAACGATCGCCGAGGTCAGCGTCACGACCGAGAGCATCCTCAGTGCGGCCGAGCAGGTCAGTGCGACGGCACAGTCGATCTCGCAGGCGGCGAGCGAGCAGGCGGCGAGCGTCGAGGAATCGAGCTCTTCGATCGAGCAGATGGCGGCGTCGATCAACCAGAACAGCGAGAACGCCAAGGTCACCGACGGCATGGCCGGCAAGGCGGCGCAGGAAGCGACCGACGGCGGCCAGGCGGTGCGCGACACGGTGCAGGCGATGAAGAGCATCGCGCAGAAGATCGGCATCATCGACGACATCGCCTACCAGACCAACCTGCTCGCGCTGAACGCAGCGATCGAGGCGGCGCGCGCCGGCGAGCACGGGCGCGGCTTCGCGGTCGTCGCCGCCGAAGTGCGCAAGCTCGCCGAGCGCAGCTCGGTCGCCGCGCAGGAAATCGGCAGCCTGGCCGGCGACAGCGTGGAGCTCGCCGAGCGCGCGGGCGATCTGCTCGAGGAAATGGTGCCGGCGATCCAGAAGACCTCGGATCTGGTGCAGGAGATCGCGGCCGCCTCCGGCGAGCAGGCGACGGGCGCTGCGCAGATCAACTCCGCGATCAACCAGCTGAACCAGGCAACGCAGCAGAACGCATCGGCGGCGGAGGAGCTGGCCGCGACGGCCGAGGAAATGAACGGCAAGGCGGTGCAGCTGCGCGAGCTGATGGGCTTCTTCAAGCTCGAAGGCCAGGCGCGGCAGGTCGCACCGCCGGCCGCGGCCGGCGGTGCGCGGCGTGGGCCGCGGGCCGCGCCGCGCGGCGACGAGGCCGCGGTGTCCGACACCGAATTCGTCCGCTTCTGAGCGAGGAGAAACAGACATGAACGATGAGCAGGGTCGCGGCGGCGAACACCAGCAATACCTGACCTTCCGGCTCGGCGACGAGAACTTCGCGCTGCCGATCCTCGCGGTCAAGGAGATCCTCGAGTACCCCAGCCTGACCAACGTGCCGCTGATGGCGAGCTGCGTGCGCGGGGTCTTGAACCTGCGCGGCCGCGTGGTGCCCGTGGTCGATCTCGCGGTGCGCTTCGGCCGCAAGCCGAGCCCGCAGACGCGACGCAGCTGCGTCGTGATCATCGAAGTGCGCAGCGACGAGGAATGGATCGACATCGGCATCGTCGTCGATGCCGTGAACCAGGTCATCGACATTCCCGCCACGGAGATCGAGCCGCCGCCGAGCTTCGGCGCCCGCCTGCGCATGGATTTCATCCACGGCATGGGCAAGCTCGACGGTGGCTTCGTCGTGATCCTCGATGCCGCACAGGTGCTGTCGGTCGAGGAAATCGCACGACTGGGCGGCGATCTCACCGCGGACGGCGTTCGCGCGGCCTGAGCCCGCGGCCGGCGTCGGACGCGGCATGACGGCCTGCGCAGACCGGATACGGAACCATGAACACGCCAGTGCTGAGCGACGCCGAGTTCGTGCTGCTGCGGGACTGGGTGCAGACCGAGGCCGGCATCGACCTGTCGGCGGCGAAGAAGCCGCTGGTGACGAGCCGTCTGCTGAAGCGCCTGACGCAGCTCGGCCTCGGCAGCTTCGGCGACTACTACCGGCTGATCGTGCAGGGCGGCAGTCACGAAACGCAGACGGCGCTCGATCTGCTGACGACGAACGAAACCTATTTCTTCCGCGAGCCGAAGCATTTCGCCTTTCTGCGCGACCACGCGCTGCCGGCGCGGCGTCCGGGCCTCGCCTATCGCGTGTGGAGCGCGGCCTGTTCGAGTGGCGAGGAGGCGTGGAGCATCGCGATGACGCTGGCCGAAGCCCTGCCCGATGCGCCATGGGAAATCCTCGCCTCGGATCTCAGCACCCGCGTCCTCGAACGCGCCCGCAGCGCGCTGTACGCGCTGGAACGCGCGGACCACATCCCGACGCCGCTGCTGAAGAAATACTGCCTGCGCGGGATCGGCAGCCAGGCCGGCAGCTTCCGCCTCGACCGACCGCTGCGCCAGCGCGTGCGCTTCGTGCAGGTGAATCTCGTGCAGCCGCTGCCCGACCTCGGCATGTTCGATCTCGTATGCCTGCGCAACGTGCTCATCTATTTCGACGTCGCGACCAAGGCCGATGTGGTGCGCCGGCTGTGCGAGCGGCTGCGGCCCGGCGGCTATTTCTTCTGCGGGCACTCGGAAAGCCTGCATGGCCTCGAGGTCCCGCTGCAGGCGGTGCAGCCGGCGATCTACCGGCGACAGTGAGCGGCGCGATGCGGCCGGCCGAGGAGTACCTCGAGATTTTCCTGCAGCCGGGCGAGGTCCATTTCACGGACGATCCCGACACGCGGATCAGGACGCTGCTCGGCTCCTGCGTCGCGATGACGATGTGGCACCCGCGGCTGCGCTACGGCGCGATGTGCCATTACCTGCTGCCGACGCGCGCCGCGCGGCGAGACCACACGCTCGACGGACGCTTCGGCGACGAGGCGTATCTGAAATTCCTCAGCGAGGCGATTCGTCACCACACCGATCCGAACGACTACGAGATCAAGCTGTTCGGCGGCGGCGACATGTTTCCGACGGTGCGCAACAAGCCTGCGATCGGATCCCAGAACGTGCGCGCCGGGCTCGAGCTGCTCGCCCTCCACGGCCAGCCGGTGAAGGCGCGGCACGTCGGCGGCAAGGGTCATCGAATCGTGATGCTGGACGTCTGGAACGGCGCCGTGTGGGTCAAGCACCACGCGTCATCGTCGCTCCCGGCCGCGGAAAGGGCTGGCGCGTGAGCAAGACGGGCGTGTTCGTGGTCGACGATTCGGCGGTGGTGCGCCAGGTCGTGTCGGAGATGATCGGCAAGGCGCCGGATCTGCGGCTCGTCGGGGCCGCGCCGGACCCGCTGTACGCGCTGGAGCGCATGCAGCGCGACTGGCCGGACGTGATCGTGCTCGACGTCGAGATGCCGCGCATGGACGGCATCACCTTCCTCAGGAAGATCATGGCCGAGCGGCCGACGCCGGTCGTCATCTGTTCGACCTTGACCGAGAAGAACACCGAGACCAGCCTGCAGGCGCTCGCCGCCGGCGCGGTCGACATCGTCGCCAAGCCGAAAATCGGGCTCAAGCGCTTTCTCGAAGACACCTCGGCGAACCTGCTCGACGCGATCAAGGCGGCGGCCCAGGCGCGCGTCGGTCGGCCGCGCCCGCAGTCGATGCCGGCCGTGAAGGTCATGCCGAGGCTGTCGGCGGACGCGGTGCTCGCGCCGCCGGCCGGCACGCTGGCGATGGCGGAGACCACCGAGCGCATCGTCGCGATCGGGACCTCGACCGGCGGCACGCAGGCGCTGGAGGCCGTGCTGACGGCGCTGCCGCGCGTGTCGCCCGGCATCGTCATCGTGCAGCACATGCCGGAGAAATTCACCGCAGCCTTCGCCGCGCGCCTGAACGCGCTGTGCCGCATCGAAGTGCGCGAGGCGCAGGCCAACGACCGCGTGATCCCCGGCCGCGCGCTGATCGCCCCGGGCGGCCGGCACATGCTGCTGAAGCGCAGCGGCGCCTATTATCACGTCGACGTCGTCGACGGCCCGCTGGTGAGCAGGCATCGTCCGTCGGTCGACGTGCTGTTCCGCTCGGTCGCGAAAGTCGCCGGCCGCAACGCGCTCGGCATCATCATGACGGGCATGGGCGACGACGGCGCGGCCGGTCTGAAGGAAATGCGCGACGCGGGCGCCCACACGCTGGGCCAGGACGAAGCGAGCTGCGTCGTCTACGGCATGCCGAAGGAAGCGGCGAAGCGCGGTGCGGTCGAGCGCAGCATCGCGCTGGCCGACATCGCCCAGGAAATCGCGCGCGTGCGTTGAGCTTTCGTCGCCCGGATGATCGCTGAGAATCCGGCGGAAGTTGCGCTGCGCGCGCCACGGAGAACACCGAGAACACGGGGAAGAAAAGGATTTTTCGAAAGCTTGCGCCGCGGCGACGCCAGCAATCGCGATCGAGTCACGGAGACGCGGGCCCCATCCATCTCCGCCCTCCGTGTTCCTTGTGTTCTCCGTGGCGCGCGCAGCGCAAATTCACCGCTTCCCCGCAGCGTCGAAGCCCGATATGGAGCACGCCCGGCACCCGCCTCAGGAACGCGCGCCGCGCAGCAGATCCTTCAAGCGATCGAGCAGGCCTTCTTCCTTGAAGTCGCGGAACTCGCCGGCGTCGAAGAATACGCCGTGACAGCTCGTGCAGGATTCGAACCACAGATGCGACTGGCGCGGATCGACCATCCTGATCATCGCGCCGGCGCAGGCCGGACAGCGCAGCGCCGAGTCGGCGTCGAAGGCGCGCCCGACTTCCTTCAAGCCGTCGTCGATCGCCTCGCTGCCCGGCAGGCGGCGCAGATCCTCGTGTTCGAGCAGATCGAACCACAGGCCGTGGCAGGCGAGACAACGCTCGACCTCGATGCCTTCGAAGGCCACCGTTTCCATCCCGGCCGTGCACTTGGGACATTTCATCAGGGCATGCTCGTCGTACTGTAGGTGACGGCGATTCTAGACGAGCGAGCGTCGATGCGCTGGGCCGGACGCCCGGATGTCGCCGTCGGCGCGAGGGCGGCCGTGGGTTCCCGCTGCGCTGAAGCTCGGGCATGATCGAGGCGAACGTCCGAGCGCACGCAGTCCGATGCCGCCACGCCTTCACCGCCTCATCGACGACAGTCCGCCGCGTCGCGACCCGCGGCGGCCCCCGTGCCCATGACGCGGCGCCTGGGCCTCCTCGCCTGCGACACGATCTGGCAGCCGCTGCGCTCGCGGCACGGCGATTACGCGGACATGATCGCGCATTGGCTGACTGCAGCCGGCGCCGATTTCGAGCTTCACGTCTGGGCCGCGCACGAGGGAGATCTGCCCGCGCACGTCGACGACTGCGATGCGTGGCTCGTGTCGGGCTCGCGGGCCGGCGTCTACGAGGCCTTGCCGTGGATGGCTTCGCTGCTGGACTGGGTGCGCGGCGTCTACGCGGCGGGGCGCCCGCAGCTCGGGATCTGCTTCGGCCATCAGCTGCTCGCCGAGGCGCTCGGCGGCCGCACGCTGCGTGCGCCTGCGGGCTGGGGCATCGGCAACGTGGTCCTGCGCCTGCGCGCGACGACCGCCGGCGCGCCGACGCGCGAGGCGCTGTCGCTGTACATGGCGCACCAGGATCAGGTCGTGACGCTGCCGCCCGGCGCGACCTGGCTCGCGGAGACCGAACACTGCGCGCATGCGATGTTCGCGATGGGCGATCGCGTCCTCGGCCTCCAGGCCCATCCCGAGTTCACGGCGGACTTCATGCGCGAGATGACCTGCGAGGACGCGTTCCCGCTGCGTCCCGAACATCGCGCGGCGGCACTCGCGAGCTACGACGCCCCGGTCGATGCGACGGCCGCGGGACGCTGGGCCGCGGCGTTTCTCGGCCTCGATTGCGGACGGCCTGCCCGCGATTAGGCCCCGCATCCGAACGGCGGTGGAGCATGTGCGCGCCCAGCCCTTCGGTGCCGCATGCGGCCGGCGCGGTCCCCTCGCCCGATGTGGGACGGCCTGCTACCATCGACGCCAGAAGCAGTCTCGAAATCCAGCCCGGCATCGCAGACGGCGCGCCCGCGATGACTTCCCTGACGAATGCGGGCCTGCGAGGCGCGCAGCTCACTCCGCGCTCGCCGCACGGCGCAGCGCCGCCCGGGAGGGTTTCGAGACCGCTTCCACGCCCGTTCGAAGCAGCAGGCCTCATGTCGATCGCTCTCGCCTTTCCGTCCTGGAGCGCCGCGCGCCGATGCCCGACACGATAGGTTTGCGCGCGCTGCTCGGCGCGCTGCACGAACATGCGCTCTTCCTCGTCCTCGACGGCGACGAGCGGGTCGTCGAAATCAGCGAGCCGCTGGCCGCCGTCGTCGGCTGCCCGATCGCCACTGCCTTGGGCCGAGGCTGCTTCGGGGCGCTGGGCCTCGTCCTCGCTGCGCGCGAGCTCGTGACGATCAGACAGGCGTTGCAAGCCCGCCGCGCGTGGCAGGGCCTGCTGCAGGGACGGCGCGGCGACGGCGCCTCCTTCGCGCTGCAGGCGACGCTGTCGCCGATGGTCGACGCCGCCGGCGCGCATACGCGCACGATCATGCTCGCGATCGAAGTGTCGGCCCGCGAGCGCCTGCGGCTCGCCTACCAGTCGCTCGTGAATCCCGGCACCGAGCTCGGGCTCTTCCCCGGCATCGCGCGCATCGTCGCCAACGGCCTCGACTGCCGCGGCGCGCTGGTCGGTCGCGTCACCGAGGACGGCGCGCACGTCGAAGTTCTCGGCTACTGGCTCGACGATGCGCAGCAGGAAACCCCCTTCACCTTCGCGCTCGCGGGCACCCCGTGCGAGCAGTGCCTGCGCGAGCGGCGCGGTCTCAACGTCATCGAGCAGGACGTCGCCATCCGCTTTCCGCACGATCGCGCGCTCGCCGAGCTCGGCATCGTCAGCTATCGCGGCGCCGCCCTGCACGATCGCGACGCGCGGGCGATCGGCCTGCTGGTCGCGCTCGACAATCGTCCCTGCGGCCACGATCCGGACGATCTCGCGTTCCTGCAGGTCGCGGCCCAGCGCGCGGCCGACGAACTGATCCGCGCGAACACCGAGGAGCGCCTGCGCATCAGCGAGACGGGCATGCGCTTCGCGCTCGAATCGGCGGAGCTCGGCCTGCACGAATGGGATCTCGATGGCGACGTGTCGCGCTACAACGAACGCTGGGCGGCGATGCGCGGCTACGGCGCGGGGGAGGAAGTGCCCGGGCACGCCGACTCGGCCGGACGCCTGCACCCCGACGACGCCGCGCGCGTGGAACCGCAGATGGCCGCCCTGCGCCGCGGCGAGATCGATACCTTCACCGCGGAGCTGCGCACGCGCACGAAGAGCGGTGTCTGGCGCTGGATCGACGAGCATGC
>JBFWSI010000132.1:0-8728 GCA_050248455.1 Gammaproteobacteria bacterium
GGCCGCGAGGCGATCGCCCTGGTAGACGATCGCACCGTCCCGCGCGAGGCCGAGCCGCGCGTGGCCGCGCAGGATCGCCTCGCTCGCGGCCGGCCGCTCGCGCTGGCGATCGATGTTCTCGATGCGCAGGGACCAGCGCCCGCCGGCGGCGCGCGCATCGAGGAAGCTCGCAAGCGCCGTCACCACCGAGCCGAAGTGCAGCGGCCCGGACGGCGACGGCGCGAAGCGCCCGTGGTAGCCGGCGGACGCGTACACGTCCGGCCGATCGCTCAGGGCAGCTGCACGGGCGGTGCCGGTGCCCAGCCCGGCAGGCGGTGTTCGACGGTGATCGTCGGATAGGTGCCGCCGCGCACGTTGAAGCGCGCGCGCAGTCGCGCGTAGCGTGGCGCGCAGGCGGCGACGACGTCGTCGAGGATCGCGTTCGTCACGGCTTCGTGGAAGGCGCCGGTGTCGCGAAAGGACCAGATGTACAGCTTCAGCGACTTCAGCTCGACGCAGCGTCGATCGGGCACGTAGCACAGATCCATCTGCGCGAAATCCGGCTGGCCGGTCTTCGGGCACAGGCAGGTGAATTCGGGGATTGCGATCTCGATGGTGTAGTCGCGCTCCGGCGCGGGGTTGTCGAAGGTGTCGAGGCTACGCTGCGGCTGGGTCGACATGGCGCGGCTGTCCGGTGGCTGGGCGGGCTGGCGATGGTACACGCGGATCGCGAGCAGTCAACGCGCGCGGCTTCACAGCCCGTCGATGGCGACGAAGTTCGATTCCTTGACCTCCTCCATCACGACGTAGCTGTGCGACTGCGCCGGCACCGCGAGCTTCGCGAGGATGGTGCCGAGCAGCCCGCGGTATTCGGACATGTCGCGCAGCCGCGCCTTCACCAGGTAGTCGAAGTTGCCGGCGACGAGGTGGCATTCCATCACTTCGGGCATCGCCAGCAGCTCGCGGCGCGCGCGCTCGAAGACCTCGCCCGATTTCTGCGCGAGCGTGATCTCGACGAACACGAGCACGCCCTTGCCGAGCAGCGCCGGGTTCACGCGGGCGTGGTAGCCCGTGATCACGCCGTTGCGCTCCAGGCGCTTGACGCGTTCGGCGCAGGGCGAGGTCGACAGGCCGATGCGCTCGCCGAGATCGGTCATCGAAATCCGGCCCTGACGCTGCAGGACATCGAGGATGCGGCGGTCGCTGCGATCGAGCTCAGGCATTCTTGCGGCGGGCTCCGGCTGTGGCACGCAGGTGTCGGCATATTTCCCTGTCAAGCGCTCCAAGTTCAGCAAATTTCACCCCTCTGAGTCAATTACTCTGCACATATTGATTGCAGTTGGCGAGGGCTACATGAAAGTCATCGTTCTGGGCAGCGGCGTGGTCGGCACCACGACCGCCTATTACCTGGCGCGCGCCGGGGCCGAGGTGCTGGTGGTCGATCGCCAGCCGGCGGCGGCGCTGGAAACGAGCTTCGCGAATGCCGGCCAGGTGTCGCCGGGCTATTCGACCCCCTGGGCCGCACCGGGCATCCCGCTGAAGGCCTTGAAGTGGCTGTTCCAGCGTCACGCCCCGTTCGCGCTGCGCGCCGACGGCAGCCTGTTCCAGCTGCAGTGGATGGCTGCGATGCTGCGCAATTGCACCGCTGCCCGCTACGCCGTCAACAAGGAGCGCATGATGCGCGTCGCGGAGTACAGCCGGCACTGCCTGCGCCAGCTGCGCGGCGACACCGGGATCGCATACGAGCAGCGCACCGGCGGCACGCTGCAGCTGTTCCGCACCGACGCCCAGCTCGACGCCGTCGTGCGCGACACCGAAGTGCTGCGCGAATGCGGCGTGCCCTTCGAGCTGCTCGACCGCGCCGGCCTCGCGCGCGCCGAACCCGCGCTGGGCTCGAGCCGCGCGGCGCTGACCGGCGGCCTGCGCCTGCCGAACGACGAGACCGGCGACTGCCATCTCTTCACGACCCGCCTCGCCGAGCTCGCGCGCGGGCTCGGCGTCGAGTTCCGTCACGGCGTCACGGTGCGCCGGCTGCGCCACACGGGCGATGCGATCGATGGCCTCGAGCTCGCGACCGAAGACGGCGAAGTGCTGCGCGGCGATCGCTACGTGCTCGCCGGTGGCAGCTACACGCGCGGCCTGCTGCTGCCGCTCGACCTGCGCATTCCGGTCTATCCCGTGAAGGGCTACTCGCTGACGATACCGCTGCGCGACGAGTCGCGCGCGCCGGTGTCGACGGTGCTCGACGAGACCTACAAGATTGCGCTGACGCGCTTCGACCGGCGCATCCGCGTCGGCGGCATGGCCGAGCTCGCAGGATACGATCTGCGCCTGAATCCGCGGCGGCGCGCGACGCTCGAAATGGTCGCCGACGAGTTGTTCCCCGGCGGCGATCTGCCGGCCGCGGAGTTCTGGACCGGCTTGCGCCCGATGACGCCGGACGGCACGCCGATCCTGGGCGCAACGCGCTATCGCAATCTGTTCCTCAACACCGGCCACGGCACGCTCGGCTGGACCATGGCCTGCGGCTCCGGTCAGCTGCTCGCCGATCTGATCACGGGCCGCCGTCCCGCGATCGGGATCGATGGGCTGGGCGTCGATCGCTATGCATCCGCCGCAGACACGCGCGAGCCGACGCGGCAGCCGGCAGGAGCGTCGGCATGAGCCGGCCCGCGCGCGCGCGCATCGATCTCGAGGCGCTGCGCCACAACTACCTCGCCGCGCGGCGCCTGCACGGCGGTCGCGCGCTCGCCGTGCTGAAAGCGGATGCCTATGGCCACGGCGCGCTCGCCTGCGCCCGCGCGCTGGAGCCCGTCGCGGACGCTTTCGCCGTCGCCTTCGTCGCCGAAGCGCTGGCGCTGCGCGAGGCCGGGATCCGCGCGCCGATCCTCGTGCTCGAAGGCGTGTTCTCCGCCGCCGAGCTCGAGCGCGCGGCGCAGCTCGGTCTGTGGCTGGTGGTGCATCACGAAGAGCAGCTGCGCATGATCGAGGGCGCGTCCCTGCACTGCGCGCGGCTGCAGGTGTGGCTCAAGGTCGACAGCGGCATGCGCCGCATCGGCGTGCCGCCGGCGCGCGTGCGCGATTTCCACGCCCGCCTGCAGGCGACGGGCCGCGTCGCCTCGATCACGCTGATGAGCCATTTCGCGCGCGCCGACGAGCTCGCCGACGCGCAGGCGCTGGACGCGACGCGCGTCCAGATCGAGTCCTTCGACGCCGCGACGGCCGGCCTGCCCGGGCCGCGCAGTCTCGCCAATTCCGCGGGCCTGCTCGCCTGGCCCGCGGCGCGGCGCGACTGGGGGCGGCCCGGCATCCTGCTCTATGGCGTCGATCCGACCGGCAAATCACCGCTGGCCCTGCGGCCCGTGATGGAACTCAGCAGCGAAATCTTCACCGAGCGCGTGCTCGCCGCAGGCGAGGCGATGGGCTACGGCGGCAGCTTCGTCGCCGAGCGCCCGCTTCGCGTCGGCGTCGTCGCGATGGGTTACGGCGACGGCTATCCCTCGCGCGCACCGACGGGCACGCCGATCGCCGTCGACGGCCGGCGCACGCGTGTGCTCGGCCGCGTGTCGATGGACATGCTCGCCGTCGACCTCAGCGACCTGCCCGACGCGGGCATCGGCAGTCGCGTCGAACTGTGGGGCAGCACGGTCGGCGTCGCCGAGGTCGCGGCCCACGCCGGCATGCTCAGCTACGAACTGCTGTGCAATCTCAAACGCGTGCCCGTCGAAGCGTTCGACGCGACGTGCGCGCTGGCCGCGACGGGCACCTGAGCGCGCGCGCGCCGCCTGCCGACGGCACTGCGGCATGCCGCGGAGGGCGATCAAAAGCCCATTAAAAACATTCGCTTACCGAGCGATGCAACGGGCCGCTCGATTGTGCCTCCAGGGCGCGTCCGGTATGCTTCGCCGCCATGCGCATCGCCAGAATCAAGATCGCGGGCTTCAAATCTTTTGTCGACCCGACCACCCTCCATTTGCCCGGCAACCTGACCGGCATCGTCGGCCCGAACGGCTGCGGCAAGTCGAACATCATCGATGCCTTGCTGTGGGTGATGGGCGAGTCCTCTGCGAAGCAGCTGCGCGGCGATTCGATGGCGGACGTCATCTTCAGCGGCTCGAACTCGCGCAAACCCGTCGGCCAGGCCAGCGTGGAGCTCGTGTTCGACAATGCGGACGGCGCGATCGGCGGGCAGTACGCGAGCTTCGCCGAGATCTCGATCAAGCGCACCGTCGGCCGTGACGGCCAGTCGAACTACTACCTGAACGGCACGCGCTGCCGGCGCAAGGACATCGTCGACGTCTTCCTCGGCACCGGGCTCGGCGCGCGCGGCGGCTATTCCGTCATCGAGCAGGGCATGATCTCGCGCGTGATCGAGGCGAAGCCGGACGAGCTGCGCAGCTTCCTCGAGGAGGCGGCCGGGATCTCGCGCTACAAGGAGCGCCGGCGTGAAACCGAGAACCGCATCCGCCACACCCACGAGAACCTCGAGCGCGTCAACGACATCCGCGAGGAGCTGACCAAGCAGCTCGCGCATCTGCAGCGCCAGGCAAAGGCCGCGGAGAAGTATCAGGAGCTGAAGCAGGAGCAGCGCAAGCTCGAGGCCGAAGCGCTCGCGATCCGCTGGCGCGAGATCGACGCGCAGCGGCAGGCGCAACACCAGCTGATCGTCGCCCGCGAGAACGAGCTCGAGGCCGCGCTCGGCGAGCTGCGACGCATCGAGGCCGCGCAGATCGAGCTGCGCGAAGAGCAGGGCAAGCTGACGGCGGCGCTGAACGAGCGACAGAGCGAGTTCTATGCGCGCAGCGCCGAGATCTCGCGCCTCGAGCAGACGCTCGCCCACAACCAGGAGCGCCACCACGCGCTGTCGCAGGAGCTCGAACGCGCGCGTCACAGCCGCGACGAAGCGCTGCAGGTGCTCGCCGCCGACACCGCGCGCCAGGCCGCGATCGAGGCCGAGATCGCGAGCCTGATGCCGGGCTTCGAAGAACGCACCGGCGCCGAGGAAGTTCACGCCGAGACGCTCAAGCGCGCCGAGCAGGCCGCCGAGGAGTGGCAGCAGGCCTGGGACGCGTTCAACCAGCAGTTCACCGAGACCTCGCGCGCCGAGCACGCCGAGCAGGTGCGCATGGAAATGCTGACGCGCAGCCGCCAGGAAGCGGAAGCGCGCCTGTCGAAGCTCCAGGCCGAGCGCCAGACCCTGGATCCGGGCACGCTCGAAAGCCAGCTGCAGACGCAGCTCGCGAGCTTCGCGAGCCACGAGCAGGAGCTCGCCGCGCTGCGCGCCGAGCAGGAGCAGGCGCGCGCAGCGCTGCAGGAGGCGCGCACGCGCGCTCAGCAGATCGCGCAGCAACTGTCGGCCGCGCGTGCCGATTGGCAGGAGAAGCGCGGCCAGCACGCCTCGCTGAAGGCGCTGCAGGAAGCGGCCTTCGGCCGCGATCTGCAGGCTCTGAAGGAATGGCTCGGCGGCCGCGGCCTGTCCGGCGAGCGCGCGCTCGCCGAAGCGCTCAGCATCGAGGCCGGCTGGGAGCGCGCAGCGGAAACCGCGCTCGCCGGCCGCATCGCCGCGCTGTGCGGCAGCGGCGCCGATACGCGCCTGCTCGCCGCGGGCGCGGGCTCGGCGCCGACGGCGAACGTGGTCGCCGTCGATGCCGACCTCGCCGTCGCCCCCGCGCAACCGTCGACCGCCCACGGACTCGCCCGGCTGGTCGACAAGATTTCGAGCGCCGTCGCGCTCGACGGCCTGCTCGCCGGCGTCTTCGTCGCGCCGGACGTCGCGCTCGCGCAGGCCGCACGCGGCCAGCTCGCGGCCCATGAATCGATCGTGACACCCGACGGCGTGTGGCTGGGGCCGAACTGGGTGCAGGTCCCCGGTCGCCGCCGCCCCGAGGACGGCGTGCTCGCGCGCGAACGTCAGCTCGAGCAGCTGCGCGCGGCCCTCGACGCCGCCGCCGCGCAGACCGCGACGCTCGAAGCGCTCCAGCGCAATACGCAGGAGGAGACGCAGGGCATCGAGCGTCGCGTCGCCGAGCTCGCGACGACGATCAACCAGCGCGTGTCCGAAGCCGCGGATCTGAAGAGCAGGGCGACGCGCCAGGAGGGCGATCTGCAGCAGGTACGCAATCGCCTGCAGTCGATCGGCCAGCAGATCGACGAGCTGTCGCGCCGCGCCGGCGAGGAAGCCGCGCAGCTCGATGCGCTGGGCGAGAAGCTCGGCACGCTGCGCGAGCGCCTCCAGGCCCTCGCTGCCCAGCGCGAAGATCTGAACACCCGGCGCCGCGACGTGCAGCAGACGCTGGAGGATGCGCGCATCGCCTGGCGTCGCGCCCGCGACGAGCGCCACGAGTTGGCGCTGAAGCTTGAGAGCCTGAAGTCGACGCAGCAATCGCTGACGCTCGCGATCGGCCGCAACAGCCGCCTCGGCGAGGATCTCGGTGCACGCTGCGTCGAGCTCGAAGCCGGCGTCGCCGCCGCGCTCACGCCGCAGGCGGATTTGAAGACCGAGCTCGACGCCGCGCTCGCCGCGCGCCTCGACAGCGAGACTGCGCTGAAGGCGGCGCGCGCGAGCCTCGATCAGTTCGAGCAGCAGAGTCGCGGTCAGGAAGAGCAGCGCGCGCGCGCGGAAAAGGCCGCGAGCGAACGCCAACGCGCGCTGGAACAGGCGCGGCTCGACGACCGCGCCTTGCAGGTGCGCGCGCAGGAGCAGGAGGAGCGACTCGGCCAGGGCGGCCACGGCCTCGAGGGCATCCTCGCCGCGCTGCCGGCCGAGGCCGACGAGGCGCTGTGGCGGGAGAAGCTCGATCAGATCCAGGCCCGGATCGCGCGACTCGGGCCGATCAACCTCGCGGCCATCGACGAGTTCGCGCAGCTCTCCGAGCGCAAGACTTATCTCGACAGCCAGTTCAACGATCTGACGCAGGCGCTGGCGACGCTGGACGATGCGATGCGCAAGATCGACAAGGAAACGCGCACGCGTTTCAAGGAAACCTTCGATCAGGTCAATGCCGGCCTGCAGCGCCTGTTCCCGCTGCTGATCGGCGGCGGCCATGCCTACCTGGAGCTGACGGGCGAGGATCTGCTCGAGACCGGCGTCACCGTGATGGCGCGGCCGCCGGGCAAGCGCAACAGCACGATTCACCTGCTGTCCGGCGGCGAGAAGGCGATGACGGCGCTGGCCTTCGTGTTCGCGCTGTTCGAGCTGAATCCGGCGCCGTTCTGCCTGCTCGACGAGGTCGACGCGCCGCTCGACGACGCCAACGTCGTGCGTCTGAGCGGGATGCTGCGCCAGATGTCGGCGCAGGTGCAGTTCCTGTTCGTGACGCACAACAAGATCACGATGGAGATCGCCGAGCAGCTGGTCGGCGTCACGATGCAGGAACCGGGCGTGTCGCGGCTCGTCGCCGTCAACATGGACGAGGCCGTGCAGCTCGCGGCGACGGCCTGATCGGCCCGGCTCGCGGCGCGACGAACGGCGACAGCACGCGGGCCGACCCAGCCGATGGAAACCTCGTCCTGGCCGCTGCGCATCGCCTTGCTACTGATCGGGCTCGCCGTGCTGGGCGGCATCTGGCTGTGGGCCCAGCTGCGTCGGCGTCGCGAGCTCAATCGCGGCTACGAGCGCAAGGTGCGCAGCCTGCGCACGCCGCCGACGCCGCGCCCGCGCGAGGCATCGCGCTTCGAGGACGAGGACGCCGCCGCGCCCGCCTGGGACGAGTTGCCGCCGCTGCCGGAAGACGACTACGAAATCATCGTCAAGCCGCGCGAACAGCGCGTCGAGGATCTGCCGACGATCACGCGCGAGCCCGAGGCGCCGACCGGCATCCCGCACGAGACTCCGCCGCCGATTGCGCCCGAGGAGCCGGTCGGCAGCCGCGCGCCGCGGCGCCGGCGCGGCAACCAGCTGTCGCTGGGCTTCGACGAGGAGACGGCCGCCTCGTCACGGCCGCGCAGCGAGCATGCCGAGCGCGGCGCACGCCGCGTCGGGCAGAAGCAGGCGCCCGTCGCGCCAGCGCCCGAAGTGCTCGCCCTGTACCTGCGTCCGCTGCGCAGCCCGTCGTTCCTCGGGCCGGCGCTGCTGCGCGCCTTCAACGCGGTCGGGCTCAAGTTCGGCGACATGCAGATCTATCATCACTACGGCGCCGGCGAGCTGCGCGCGGAGCAGCCGCTGTTCAGCCTCGCGAACATGTTCGAGCCCGGCCATTTCGATCCGGCGGCGATGGACGACTTCGAGACCGCCGGCCTCGCGATGTTCATCCAGTTTCCGGCGCCGCTCGACGGGCCGGTGGCCTTCGAGCTCTTCCTCAACACCGCGCAGCGGCTCGCGGAAGCGCTGGATGCCGATCTGCTGAGCGATCCGAGCAAGTCGCTCGACAGCGCGACGATCGAGAACATGCGGCTCGTCGCCGCCCGGCACAGTGAGCCGCCGCGCTGATCCGGCGGCCCGCGTCGCCAAACTGCGGCGCCAGATCGCCCATCACGATCATCGCTACTACGCGCTCGACGATCCCGAGATCTCGGACGCCGCCTACGACGAGCTGATGCGCGAGCTGATCGCGCTCGAGACCGCCCATCCCGAACTGATCACGCCTGATTCGCCGACGCAACGCGTCGGCGGCGCGCCGCTCGCGGCCTTCGCGCCGGTGCGCCACGCGCGGCCGATGCTGTCGCTGTACAACGCGTTCACGGTCGAGGATTTCCTCGACTTCGATCGTCGCGCACGCGAACGCCTGCAGGTCGAGGCTAGCGACTACGG
>JBFWSI010000133.1:0-8705 GCA_050248455.1 Gammaproteobacteria bacterium
CGACGGGCGCTGCTTCCTGGACCGCGCGCTGATCTACCGCTCGGAGGCGGCCGTCGTCGACGGCGTGGTGATGACCTTCGTCGACATCTCGCACCGCAAGCGCGCGGAGCTGGCGCTGCGCGAGGCCAGCCGCCGCAAGGACGAGTTCCTCGCCACGCTGGCGCACGAGCTGCGCAATCCGTTGGCGCCGATCCGCAGCGGGATCGAGTTGCTGGAGACCGCGAAGCACGACGCGTCGAAGGTCGACCAGATCCGGCGCACGATGATGCGACAGACGAACCAGCTCGTGCGCATCGTCGACGATCTGATGGACGTCGCGCGCGTCAGCGGCGGCCGCCTGCGCCTGCGCACTGCGCGCACCGACCTTGCCGATGTGGTCGAGGACGCAGTATCGGCGGCGCGGCCCTTCATCGAAGAAGCCGGGCACAGCCTGTCCGTCGACGTGCCCGCCGGCCCCCTCCACGTGAACGGCGACGCGGCACGCCTGATCCAGGTGCTGGTCAACCTGCTCAACAACGCGGCGAAGTACACGCCGCGCGGCGGGCGCATCGCCCTGCGAGTGTCCCCCACGGACGAGTACGTGAGCATCACGATCGCGGACAGCGGCGTCGGCATCGCGCGCGAGAACCTGCCGCACGTGTTCGACCTGTTCTACTCGGACTCGCCCGAGCACGTGCAGCTGCACCACAGCGGTCTCGGCGTCGGGCTGACGCTCGCGCGCTCGCTGATCGAGATGCAGGGCGGGACGATCACGGCGCGCAGCGAGGGCCTCGGCCGCGGCAGCGAGTTCGTGATCCGCCTGCCGGTCGCCGCACCGGCCGACGCGACGCGCGGCAACGAGGCGCCGGCGGCGGACGCGGCCTCGAGCGCCGCCGAGCCGCATCGCGTGCTGATCGTCGACGACAACGTCGATGCCGCCGAGACCCTCGCGATGCTGATCGGGACGGCCTCGGCGAACGAGGTGCGCGTCGCCAACAGCGGCCAGGAAGCGCTGCGCGCCGCCGCCGAGTTCAGGCCCGACATCGCGCTGCTCGACATCGGCATGCCGGGCATGGACGGCTTCGAGCTGGCGCGGCGCCTGCGCGAGCAGGAGTGGGGCAAGCGCGTCACCCTGGTCGCGCTGACGGGCTGGTGTCAGGACGAGGACAAGCGGCGCACGAAGTCCGCCGGCTTCGATCACCACTTCGTCAAGCCGGCCGATCACGAGGCCCTGCAGGCGCTGTTGCGGCGACCGGCCGGGCGATCGTGAGCGCGGCGGCGCTCAGTATCGGCGGCGCAAGGGCAACACCGGCTGCGCTACGCAACTTGCCCGAAGTCGCCGCGCGGCGCTCTGGCGCGCAGTCGAGCTTCCGGAACCGTCGGTAGCGTGACCGAGAAGGTGCTGCCTCGGTTCCTGCCCTCGCTCGTCACCGTGATCACGCCGTGATGCGCGCTCGCGATCTGCTGTGCGAGCCACAGGCCCAGCCCCAGGCCCGCAGCTTCCCGCTGTTCGTCTCGATCTCCCTGCGCAAACAGCTCGAAGATGTGCGCGGCCAGCGCGGGCGAGATGCCCTGGCCCTCGTCCTTCACGTGAATGACGACGCGACCGTCGTCCATGCGCGTCACGAGGACGTCTATGCGGCTTTCATTCGGGGAATACCGGCTGGCATTCGAGATGAGGTTGCCGAACAGCTGCACCAGGCGCATTTCGTCTGCATCGACGATGATTTCATCGTCCGGGACTTCGAGCTCAAGTCTTTGAGCCTTGGCTGAGAGCAGCACGGCGGTGTTGCTTCGCGCGTCCTGCAAGATGGCTTGCAACGACACCGGCGCAAATCGAAACTCGAGCTTGCCGGCGCGTATTCGACTGGCATCCATCAGGTCATCGGCCAGCCGCGTCAGCTGTCCCACCTGGCGCTCCACGATGGCCGCGACCTTGGCGGCGAGCGGATGGTCCATGGTCTTCATGAGGTGGCCGATGTTCTGCAGCGGCGCCAGTGGATTGCGCATCTCGTGGGCCAGCGTGGCAAGCAGCACATCCTTTTGCGCATTCGCGGCTTGCAGCTCCTGTTCCAGCCGTACTTCTTCGGTGATGTCGCGACAGGTCACCACCATCACGCGCCCCAAGGCGGGTGCTTCCACCGGATACCAGTCGCCGCGCCAATAATGAGTTTTACCGGGGTCCGCCGGCGTGCTCCCGTCCGTCACGAGATCCAGGGTCGGAGTGTCACTCGCGACCGCGGCGAGTATCCGGTCCTTCGATGCCGCATAGAACTCGGGGAGCACTTCGTCGACGGTACGACCGAGATGCGCCTCGATGGGGAGGCCGTTGATCGCCGCGAGCGCGGGATTGCAGTAGAGGTAGCGGAGATGCGCATCGAGCACGCACAGCGCCAGCGGCGTCTGCGTTGCGACGGCTTTCAGGAGAAAAATGCGCTGAGGAATCGTTATCGATTCATCAAACCCGACTGCGGTCTCCATGCGTCCGATCCTCTGTGCTCGAGTCAAGCGGCGGCCGAACCGCAATGTGGCGGGCAGACACGATTCCTTCGCTCGCGCCTCGGAGTGCTGCGGGCGAGGTACATCAGGGACACTCTGCAAAAGCAGAGTTTCCGCGGGCCATGGATGGCCCGCTCGCGCATCAAATGCGCAAGCACTTGATGCGCGGAGGCGAGTCCGGGCTTGCCCCGGATTCGCCGTCTCTGAAGTTCAGGATGGACTTGTTCAGAGCTTCCCTGATAGATCAATCGCCTGTCCGACGCTGCGGCGCCGAGTGTAAGAAACGTCCAGGCGATGCGCTAGGCGGCGCTGCGCCAGGGGACCTGAACCGTCCGTATCGCATCTGGCGTTGGTCCAGACCCTGCGTTCGGCGTCTCCTTCAGCGGCTGGCCCGGCTCGCGTCCCGGCTCGCGCATGTGGGCCGCGGCGAATTGCGCGGCTCCTGCGCCGAGCTGCTGGCGCGTGGCGAACGTGGCGGCAGCAGCGGCATCCGTGACGGCCTTCGCCTGCGCAGCCCTCTTCGCTTCGACGCGCGCCATGCACGCGACGCCCAATCCGGCCGCGACGAGATCCGTCACCACGCCACCCCCGTCTGTACGCGCGGCAAGTGTTCGAGCAATGCTTGCCGTTGCCCGGCAGGCCGAATGAATTGCCGTGCCGGTCCCGCTGCTCCGGCGCGACGGATCTCTGCCCCTTCAACCCCTTGCGATTCTAAGGTTTTCTTTGCCTCTAGTTAAGCGGTTTCAGCGTCGATATCGTTTACTCACTCGAAAGCGAGGGCAACAAAGCCATGCCGGACCTGGTCGCCGAAGCTCTTTCAATCCTCCGGGAAGCCAAGACGAACGCGAACGATGCGCTGTCTGCATTGGATCGTCTGGCGGCCAATGCCCAGGGCCCAGCCGATACGGCCATCGTCCTGGCCGACGTTCGCACCAAGCTCGCGGCCACCCAGGATCTGCATATTCGCGTTGCCGAGCTGCTGATTCGCATCGCACGGCTGCAAAAGGGCGTCAATACCATGTGTCTCGAAGGCGCGGTGTATTGGCTCTATCCGGCTGGCCGAGACAGGCAAGGGCCGTTCTGCCCGCAGTGCTGGGAGGGCTCCAACCAGGCCATATCGCTCAAGAACGTCCCATTCCGCGGTCATGATCGATGGGTCTGTCGAGTCTGCTCGAAGACGTTTTTCAGCGAGGGCGCACAAGCGGCGATGGACGCGTCGGAGCGCTCGGCAGGCCAGCAGAAGCGCGGGCCTGCCGAAGGTTTGCTGGTCGACGAGTAGCGCAGATGGTATCGCCACAAGCACGTGCCCTCGCCCTGGAAGGGTCGTGGCACATCGAGTTCGACGGCATCGTCGCCGCCGCTGGCGTAGTCGACATCGAGAATCGACTCATCGTGGGCGCCAGCTCGAGCCATCACATCCGCGGCGATTTCCGTCTCAGCAGGGACGAGCTGACGGTCTCTCTTCAGCTCAGAGGCCGAGCAGGCACGTCGCTCGCCGTATTCCTGCTGCAAATGAAGGGCTCGTACCACCTGACCGAGATCGCCCTTGCCGGAGAAACGCTGGAGCTGGAGGGAAGAGCGGTTTTCGCCAAGCTTCATCGAGCACGGAGATAGCGGGCACAATCTCCGCCCGCGTCAGAGACGGATCATCGTCGCTCCACTTCCGAGGTTCGTCGAAACCGCGCCAATCGACGCCTGCGCCCGCCTGGCAGGCGGGTACCCGCCGTATCGTTGCAGTCCGCAGCAACCGGTGCCGGCGTCGCGTCGACGACGACGGCAGCCGATGCCCAGCAAGCCGGTCAGTGCATCCGCTTCGGCTTCACGCCGGATCGGCCAGGAGTGCGTGGCGGCTCGTCGGCCGCAGCCTGCAGAACCGAGCCGCGCCGGCAGAAATACGCCAGTCCCCCATTGGTCCGGAGAGCGCCTTCCATTTCGCGCGGTGTCAGCACCACGGAGCTTCCCGCGAGTACCACGCCCGTGATTCGGGACAGGGCATCGCACATCGCCTTGGCGACGTGCTCGTCCTCGAAGTCGATTTCGACCAATGCGTGATGCCCCTGGCGCGCGACGACCTTGAACCTGTTCATGCGAGTGCCTCCTTGGCTGTCCAATCGCTGTTGGAATCAGCGGCAGCAATCCTCACCGACGCAGATCCCGTACATCGCTTCATCGCGTCAGCCGCGACCCTAGCCCGCTGACGGAGAGCGTTTACCGGCGCGGCCGGAGCCGATCGGGCCGGCGACGGTCTCCCGATGCGCCCGCATGGTGTCGCACGGCGGCGGGCTCAGTCGTACTTCATGTACTTGAAGCGCGCATCCTCCGGCGTGCCCTCGAGCGGGCTGTCCTCGTCCGGGCGCCACATCAGCACCTCGTCCATCTTCTTCGCGAGCGCGAAGTCCTTGTCCGTGATGCCCTTCGCGGCGTGGTTCTGCAGCTTCACCGTGACGAAGGCATAGGACACGTTCAGATCCGGGTGATGCCAGGCCGCCTCCGCGAGATGGCCGATGGTGTTGACGGCCATCAGCGTGCTCTTCCAGCCGGAAGTCTTGTAGGTGCGGCGTATCCAGCCGTCCTTGAGCGTCCACTGCGGCAGCTCGGCGGCGAGTCGGGCTTCGATCTCCGCGTCGCTGTAGACCTTTTCGGATTTCTTTTCACGCCAGGCCATGGGTGTTCTCCTCTGTCGGGGTGGTCGCGCACGCGAGGCGTCGGGCGAGCGCCGTCACGCGCGCGGGATCGATGTCCGCCTCGCGTGCGCCGCCGTCGCACAGCGCGCCGCGAAAGCCGAGATAGTCGGGCGCCGCCGCGAGCAGTGCGGGCACGTCGTCCGTGCGCAGGCGGCCGGCCAGTCCGCTCAGCAGCCCGAGTCCTCGCGCAACGCGGACGAAGGCGGCCAGCGCGTGCGGGGCGACCAGCTCGGGCAGGCGCGGGCCGTCCTTCACGGCGGTGTCCAGCATCACGCCGACGATGCCCGTCGCCGCGAGGCGCTCGAGATCCCGCGTCTGCGGCGCGTGCTCGGCGAAGCAGACGACGATCACGCGCGCCGGCGGCACGCAGGCGGCGGCGAGCGCCCTCAGCAGGCCCGGCGCGGGATCCGCCGCACAGGCGCCGACCTTGACGTACTGCGCGCCGGCCGCACTCATCGCCGCGACGCGCGCGGGAATCACTTCGGGCATGTCCCAGCAGTCGCCGATCGTCGCGCTGATCCGATGCGTGGCGCCGAAGGCGCGCGCGACCGCAGCGACGGTCGCCGCATCGACGGCGCCTAGCGCGCCGGCCGCAGGTTCCTTCAGGTCGATCCAGTCCGCGCCGCCCGCGGCGACGAGCCGCGCCTCGGCGAGGCTGCGCACGCTTGCGAGCAACGCCGTCACGACTCGAGGCTCCGCGCTTCGTCGCGATGTCGCGGATGCGCGGCGACCGCCGCGCACAGCCACTGCCAGGCGCGCCGCTCGCGCTCGCCCGCGGTCTTGTCGACCGCGACGCGCAGGCCGCGCAGCGCGGCGACGACCTCCGCGCTGCTCAGCCAGTCGAGGCGCGACACCATCACGGCCGCTTCGACCACGGCCGCCTGCGCGCGATTGAAGCCGGTGAAGGCGCGGTGATTGCCTTCGGCGACGATGCGGCAGTCGAACACCGGTCGCGCGGCGTCGTCGTGCACGGCGACGACCTCGAGCTCCCAGTGCGCGAGCGCCGCGGCGAGGCGCGGCACGGCGACGACTTCGCTCGCGACCGTCGGCCACTCGCGGCGGCCCGTGAGGCAGCCGGCGATCACCTGGACGTCGTCGGTGAAATTGAGCACCGCCCGTCCCCGCGCGCGCAGGTTCTCCAGCGTCCGCGACGGGTGGAAGGGCGCGAGCAGCACGAGCTCGCCGCGCTGGCGGAAACCCAGCGGCGTCAGATGCGCGCTGCCGTCCTCATTCGGCGTCGCGACCACGGCTTCGCGGATGAATTCAGCCACGGGCGCGCGGCGCGCGGCCGCTCGTGGCGTGCTGGTCGATATGAACCAGCCGCAAGGACGCGCTTGATCCACACGACCAGCCTGGCGTCGCCGCGCCTTCGAATACCGCGCCGCACACCGCGGAGCCGATCAGCAAGAGATTGTTTTTCAAACGATCCGTCCGCCATCGTCGGAACTCGTGAAGCTGGCACGCAAGATGCGATTCCGGTGCGAGCACGGGACGAATTGTCTCAGTGCGGACATCAAACGCCAACACAGAGAGGAGCACCGACATGACTTGGGAAACCCCGTCCTTCGACGACGTCCGTTTCGGCTTCGAAGTCACGATGTACATCAACAACCGTTGAGACCGTCGTGAACGCCGCCCGGGGGCCGGCTCGGCCTCCCGGGTTCGCCGGCCGGCGCGCGCCGCCGCACGACTGCCGATTTCCTTGCCCCGGGATCGCCCGCCTTGATCGAGTACGCCATCAAGCGCAGACACGTCGACGGACCGGCCTGGTCGCGCGAGGAGTTCGCGCGCCGCCTGCGCGACAAGGAGCGCTACTACCACATCCACCATCCGTTCCACGTCCGGATGAACGAAGGCGGTCTCGACCGCGACGCCGTGCAGGGCTGGGTCGCGAACCGCTACTACTATCAGACCAGCATTCCGCTGAAGGACGCCGCGATCCTCGCGAACTGTCACGATCGGGCGACGCGTCGCCTGTGGATCCAGCGCATCGTCGATCACGACGGCACCGACGCCGAGAACGGCGGCATCGAGGCCTGGCTGCAGCTCGGCGAGGCGGTCGGCCTGACGCGCGCGACGCTGGAGAGCGAGGAACGCGTGCTGCCCGGCGTGCGCTTCGCGGTCGACGCCTACGTGAACTTCGCGCGCAGTGCGACCTTCGAGGAAGCCGCGTGCTCGTCGCTGACCGAGCTCTTCGCGCCGACGATCCATCAGCGCCGGCTCGACAACTGGCCCGAGATCTATCCGTGGATCGACGAGCGCGGCTACCGCTATTTCCGCAAGCGCCTCAGCGAAGCACGACGCGACGTCGAGCACGGCCTCGCGGTGACGCTCGATCACTTCGCCACCCGCAGCGATCAGGAATACGCGCTGTCGATCCTGCAGTTCAAGCTGAACGTGCTGTGGAGCATGCTCGACGCGATGACTCTCGCCTACGTCGAGCACAAGCCGCCGTTCTTCAGCTGCGCGCAGGCCTGAGCCGATGACCGCCGTCACTGCCGACACCGTCCCGCGCATCGCGCCGCTGTTCCGCTTCCAGTGGGAGGAGGCGCAGAACTGCCACGTGCTGCTCTATCCGGAAGGCATGGTGCGGCTGTCCGGCAGCGCGGGCGAGATCATGAAACGCATCGACGGCAAGACCGCCGTGCGTCGCCTGCTCGAGGATCTGCGCACGGCCTTTCCCGGCGTCGAGCTCGAGCGCGACGTCTACGACTTCCTGGAGACCGCTTATGAGCGCGGATGGCTCCGCAGCGTCGCCGCACAGTAAGAAGCTGAACGGCAAGCCGCTGTGGCTGCTCGCCGAGCTGACCTACCGTTGTCCCTTGCAGTGCCCGTACTGCGCGAATCCGCTCGAGTACGCGCGCTGCAAGGACGAGCTCGACACCGATCAGTGGATAGCCGTGCTGCGCCAGGCGCGCAAGCTCGGCGCGGCGCAGCTCGGCTTCTCCGGCGGCGAGCCGCTGGTCCGCCGCGATCTCGAAGTGCTGATCGCCGAGGCGCGGCGGCTCGGCTACTACACGAATCTGATCACCTCCGGCGTCGGCATGGACGAGGCGCGCGTCGCCGCGTTCAAGGAAGCGGGCCTCGATCACATCCAGTTGAGCTTCCAGGCGAGCAGCGAGGCGCTGAACAACTACCTGGGCGGCACGGACTCCTTCCAGCACAAGCTCGAGATGGCGCGGGTGGTCAAGAAATACGACTACCCGATGGTGCTGAACATCGTCATCCACCGCCAGAACATCGACCAGATCGAGGACATCATCCGGATGACGATCGATCTGGACGCGGACTACGTCGAGCTCGCGAGCACGCAGTACTACGGCTGGTCCAAGCTCAACGCCGAGCTGCTGCTGCCCACGCGCGAGCAGCTCGCGCGCGCCGAGCGCATCGCGCGCGACTACCAGGAGCGCATGAAGGGCCGGATGCGGATCATCTACGTCGTGCCCGACTACTACGAGACGCGCCCGAAGGCCGGCATGAACGGCTGGGGCGCCGTGTTCCTGACGGTCGCGCCCGACGGCGCCGCGCTGCCCTGCCATGCGG
>JBFWSI010000134.1:0-8704 GCA_050248455.1 Gammaproteobacteria bacterium
AGACCGTACGCGACCTTGCCTCCCGACGGCTGCGCTCTATGCAGCAACGACCTGCGTTGGTCCATGCTTTCTGGAAGCAGGCGGAATTGAAACTCGACTGTCCATGATTTATGCAAGGCTCAATAGTTCATTTTTGGCTGGCTCGGCTATGGAATGCAGCTCCGAGATAACCGCCGCTTCCATACCCTCTGCTTTTACTTGCTGAAGTATTGGATAAATCCTCTTCCGATAGTCCGCCCACAAGCGCGGAGCACGACCTTTCTCCATCAGAGTTGATATAAATCCCATAGCAGCCTCCAATCAGACGATTGGCAACTCACTAGAAATAGGTTGATTGCATCGCATCCGGGTGCTGGACATTTACATTCGCAAACTGCGGCGCAGTGAAAAAACCCATCACAAATAAAGCCCCAGTCGATACGTTGCTCAGGCTCGTATGCCTAGCACACGGCGGCGTGATCGCATTGTTTCAATAGAGCACGCGCTTCACTGCATTTAAAAACTCAACACTCTCTTGCCTCACGCCCTCCCCGTGCTCCCCCCATCAATCGCCAACACCGTCCCCGTGCAATAAGAAGCCTCGTCCGAAGCCAGATACAAACATCCGTACGCCACCTCCTCGACGGTCGCCGGCCTTCCCATCGGCGCAATCAACTTCGGATTCTCCGGCGAGAACAGCATCGGGATCACGCTCTCCACCATCTGCGTCTGCACGAAGCCCGGGGCGACGACGTTGCAGCGGATGTGGTTGTCGACGTAGGCGACGGACATCGACTTCGTGAGGTTGATGATGGCGCCCTTGGTGGCGGTGTAGGTGTGGGCGTCGGGGGCGCCGCCCATGCCGAAGATGCTGGCGACGTTGACGATGGCGCCCTTGTCCTGCTTGATCATCTGCTGGAGCACGAGGCGGCTCACGTAGAAGAGGCTGTGGAGGTTGAGCCCCATCACTTCGTGCCATTTGTCGATCGGCGTGCTGTGCACGGGGTCCATCGAGCCGATGCTGGTCTCGCGCCAGTTGTAGCCGACGCCCGCCGCGTTCAGCAGGATGTCGATGCGGCCGTATTCCTCGATGCAGCGGTCGACGGCTTTCTGCGCGCCCTCGGGCGTCGCGAGATCCGCGCTGCAGACGCTGCCCTTGCCGCCCGCCGCCTGCACTTGCCGCAACGTCTCGTCGAGGTTGGCCTGCGTGCGCGAGACCCCGAAGACCGTCGCGCCTTCCTTCGCGAACATCACCATGCAGGCGCGTCCGATGCCGGTGCCGGCGCCTGTGACCATTGCAATCTTGTTCTCTAGACGGGGCATTTGTGCCACTCCATAAGATGGGGAATGGCCACGGAGAACACAGAGAACACAAAGGAAGAAATCAGCCGTAGGGGCCCGGCAAAGGCACCGCGCGTGAGGTGCTCAACCTCGGTTCCGGTTGGCTAGGCCAACCCTCATATTCCTCTGTGTTCTCGGTGTTCTCTGTGGCAAAAAAGAGCTTATTCGTCCCGCACGCGCCCCAACAGGCGCAGCAGGTCTTCGTGCAGCTCGAACCACACGGTGTGGTAGCTGTCGATGCGCGCGTCGCTGACCCAGGCGATGTCGCCGTTTTCGGCCTTGGCGAGCGCGGCTTCGAGCTTCTGGCGATAGATCGCGAGGCGCGGCGCGCAGGCAACGAGGCCGTTCAGGATCGGCTCGAAGCGCTCGTGCAGATCGCCGAGGCGATCGAGGATGCGGCCGTCGTATTCCTCGTTCGAATGATCGTTCGCGACGCGCTTGCCGCCGACCTCCATCGTCTGCCAGTCCGTGATCAGCTGCTTCAGCTCGCGGTTGACGACTTCGAAGCGCTCGTAGCCGGCGGCGAAGCGCGCGTCGGCGCGCAGCTCGCCGCAGTAGCGCGAGTACTCGCCGTCGAGCATCTGTCGCCCGGCCGGCGTCAGCACGTAGCGCTCGCCGGCCGCGGCCAACCGGCCCTTGGCGACGCCCAGCACCAGTGCAGCCTCGACGCGCGCGGCCGGCAGGCCCGCGATGGGGACGATCGCCTCCGCTGTCGCATGCTTCCGGATCGCGACCGCGTGCATCACGAGATGCAGATCGGGGATGTCGCGCGCGCTCGTGCGCAGCGAAAGGCCGAGGCTGCTCATCGCTGCCCCCGCAGGCGCTCGACGTCTTCGCGCCTCAAGCCCGCGCCCTTGTCCTTCAGCATGCGCGAGTGCTGCTGCTCGAGCTTGAACATCGCCTCGGCCTCGCGCGCGTCGTAGTGGTACTTGACCCAGTCCGCGCACAGGAAGCGATAGGGCTCGCGGCACAGTGTCGGCACGAACTCGCGCGACAGCCGGTTGTACTCCTCCAGCGTCAGCACGCCGCGCGTCGTGCGGTAGCGGTCCTGCTTCGCGGGCAGGTTGGTGACGCCGGGCCGCATCGGGCCGACGCCGCGCGTGTAGCGCCCGTCGTTCAGCATCGAATACGGGAAGTAGGACAGCGAGCGCGTCGGATTGTCGTTGTGCTGCATCATCGTGTAGTCGTGGAGACGCTGGCTCGGCGAGGAGATGTAGCCGACGAGCTCGCCGAGGAACAGATTGCCGTACTCGTCGTTCAGCAGCGGCCGGAAGCGCTCGGCGCGCTCGTCGATCTTCATCCAGTCGTCGACTTCGTAGACACCCGCGATGTGCGCGAACTCCTTGATGACGGCGAAGTAGGTCAGCGCGCCGGCGTCGAGCTGCTGATCGCGCGTCCAGCCCGCCATCTCCTTCCACAGCAGCGAGGTCGCGTGCTTGATGCGCTCGGTCAGATCCAGGAAGGTCTGCGTCAGCTCCTCGCGGCTGCCCATGCCGACGGGCACGTGGCCTTCGCTGAGGTTGTCCGCGGTATAGAGGCCCACCGCCACCATGTGCTCGGCCTTCAGTTCCGGCACGGACTCGAACGAGCCCCAGTCGTCGAGCAGGTTGATGTGCACGCCCTCGACGATCATCGTCACCGTCAGGTTGTTGTACGGGATGTCGCGCCCCACCCCGTCCAGCCACGGATAGTCGGACTCGGACAGCTCGCGGAAGTCGCGCACGAGCATCTCGCGCGTGTCGCTGACCTTGTACGGCCCGTAGTTGTGCAAGGTCAGCCGGCTCTCGCAGGACACGAGGAAGCCGTACTGCGCGGTCGCGGCGAGGAAGCCCTGCGCGGCCTTGTGGAGCGCGTCGCCTTCGCGGCATTCGAAGGCGTCGGCATGGAACACCTGCAGGCGCTGCTCGGGCATTATTTGCGCGCGATGGCCGGCCTGGCGGTTCGTGAGGTTGCCGTTGTTCCGATGCCAGGAGAGCTGGAAGCGCTTCCAGCAGTCGACCACGTAGCTGACGTCCTCCACCGCGTCCGTAGGCTCGATCACGCCCCAGTTGATCAGCATCTCGCGCCCGAGCAGGTAGAAGCACGGGAAGGTCCAGGCGACGATCTTGATGCCCATGTTGCGCGCGCGGTCGCCGATCTCCTCCATCGTCATGCGCGCTTCGATCTTCCGCAGCAGCTCGGGGTAGCGGTAGTAGCAGTTGAGATAGGAGAACAGGATGTAGGCCGAGACCGGGAAGATCTTCGACTCCTGCACCGTGCGCGTCGCGCACAGCCAGTACACCTCGTCCGCGTTCTGCTGGATGAGGTTGTTGGTCTCGAGAAGTTGTGCGTAGGTCGGCTTGTAGTCGCTCATCGTGTTCATCCCCGCCTCAACCGAGCCGCCACACGCGCGCGGGCACCTCGGTGCCGCTCGCGTAGTCCTCGCCAGTCTTCGCGCGCGCCGAGCACTCGAGCTCGATGCGCTGCCCGTCCTTGATCCCGGACAGCTTCACGTTCATCAGGCACGGAATGCCGTACTCGCGCGTGAGGATCGCGAGATGCGAGCGCGTGGTGCCGCCGGCGCACAGCACGCCCTTGAACTTCTCGAGCACCGGCGCCGTCAAGGTGCCGCCGGAGTCGTCGACGATCGCGATGGTGTCCGCCGGCACGCCTTCGGTCAGGTACTTCATGACCTTGTCGCTGGTGCGCACGTAGCGCGCGACGCCAACGATGTTCTGCGGCCGCGTGACGACGTTGTCGCCGGCGCCGCGCAGCTCGCGACCGTCGGCGTCTCTTGCGGCGGTCGGCGCCTGCGGATGCTCGAAGCTGAAGTCCTCCTGGTGCAGGCCCTTGTCGCGATAGGCTTCGGGCCGCTCCGCCGCGGAGGACATCGCGGACGGCTCGAAGCGGTAGCCGTAGGCTAGCACCTGCCGTTCGATCTTCAGCATGTCTTCCTTGGTGATCGCGTCGTAGGCCGCGCCGGCGACGAAGTCGCGCCACTCGCCGCCGAACTCGGCAAAGCGCTTGCGCACGAGATCCTTCACGGCGCTGTTGTAGGCCTCGACGAGGGCGAATTCGGATTGCCAGGCGTATTTGTCGGTGTCGGTATAGAGCTTGCGACTCATCGTCGGATCCCGGGGTTCAGCAGGTGTAGATCTCGCGCAGTTCGCGGCGCTCGGCCGGGCCGACACCGCAAACGCGCGCCAGAAAATCGTCCATCGAGGAATACGTGTCCTCGATCGCGCCGAAGGCGGCGTCGAGATAGGACGCGTGCGTCTCGAGCAGCGGCATCACGAGCGCCGCGGCCTCGTCGTCGCTCTCGGCCTGCACGCCGTACTTCTCGCGCACGCGCGCGACCTCGGACAGCGCCGGGAAATAGGTGCGCGACAGCAGGAAGTCGTGGCGCACGGTGTCGCGCGGCACGCCGAGCGCGGTGAGGAACAGCGCCGAACCGATGCCCGTGCGCTCCTTGCCGGCCGAGCAGTTCAGGAGCACCGCGCCGTCGCGGCCCGCGCGCAGCACGTCGAACATGCGCGCATAGCGCGTGCCGGCGTCGCGGATGATTGCGCGCATCGTCGCGTGCACGGCCTCCAGCACGTCGGCGGGGTCGCGCGTCGCGGCGAACACGCGATGGAAATACTGGCGATCGCCGACGCCCGGCGGAATGCCCAAGGTCGCGAGCGCCGGCGCGCCGGGCAGATCGGCGTTCTCGCTCTCGCGCTCCTCGGCCATGCGGAAGTCGCAGACGGCGCGAATGGCGAGCGAAGCGAAATCGCGCTTGCCGGCCTCGGACAGATTCGCCATGTGGCCGGAGCGGAACACGCGCCCCCAGCGCACGCGGCGGCCGTCGTCCGTGCGATAGCCGCCGAGATCGCGGAAGTTCACGCAGCCTTCGAGCGGCAGGTCGCGCCGCGCGACGACCAGCGCTTCGCCGTGCGCGGGCACGAGGCGGAAATACGGTCGCGCGAGCTCGGGCGTTTCGACCTCCGCGCTGCCGACGGCGCCGCGCCGGCTGGGCTCGACCGCGTCGCTCGCGTCCGGCCGGCGATGGGCGTAGACGTCGACGGGTCCCGCCGCGAAGGTATCGTCCCACTCGATCAGATGCGCGCCGGCACCGACGCAGGACACGCGACAGGCAAGCAGGCTATCCACGCGCGCCGGCTCCACCGCTGCGCGCGGGCGTGAAATCGTAGGACAAGATGAGCCTCCACATGCGAGCCCGAATGGTAACCCGCGCGGCGCGATGTGCGTCCGCAGCAATGCCGCTGCGAATCGTGAGTAAGCGTGGCGATCGCGCGTAGCCCGGAAGCGGAATCCGGGACAGCGCATCGAGCGGCATGACCGCGTGAGACGCCGATCCCGGATTCCGCGCCGCTGGGCGGCGCTCCTTCCGGGCTACGGGATTGTTTTCTCCGACAGGATCACACCACCTCGTCCAGCGGCCCGTCCTCGGCGAATCGCCGCAGCACGTTCTCCGTCATGCGCGAGACGTTGTTCGCGTAGCCGTTCCACGACAGGCTGCCGCACCAGGCCATCGACGAGGCGGCGAACACGGCGCCGCCCTGGCGCGTCGTGAGGTAGGCGATGTCGGCGCGCACCAGCGGGTTGTCGCGGCCCGTCATCCCGGGATAGGCGAAGTACTGCTCTTCGGGCACCAGCATCGCGCTCGCGGTGTGGCCGTGCGAGCTCGCGAGCAGCATCGTGTTCGGCGGCGTACCCAGGGCATAGTCGATGCGATCCATCTCGAGCCCGGCGGCGCCGCCGTTGACGAGGCCGAAGTCGCCGATGACTTCGCTCGCGTCTATGCCCTCCACGATCCACGCGAGACGCGGATCGCGCGCATCGGGCAGCTGGCAGTAGCCGGCCGAGACCTCGAGCCCGTGCGCGGTATAGCCCGTGCCCCACAGCTTCTGCGGCGGCCGGGCGCGATGACGCCAGATCCCGCCGCGCTCGCCCGTCGTGCTGTGATGGAGCTCGCCCGGCCGCGCGCGCCAGGCCTGATCGCCGCTCTCGCCCTTGCGCACTTCGATGAGCCAGGGCTTCTCCGGATGCTGGCTCGCGATCCAGTAGAAGCCGTTGGCCCCGAGATACATGCCGCGGCCACCGCTCGCGAAGTACTGCTCGTAGGCATCGAGCATCTGTACGGAGGTGTACTCGGCGTGCGACGGCGAAATGACGACCGCATAGCGACGCAGCAGCGCCGCGCCTTCGACGTGCAGATCGTGATCGGTGATCACGTCGAAGGCGAAACCCTTCACCGTCAGCCAGTCGACGAGATGCAGATCGGCCGGGAACTGCCACACTGCGCCGAACTCGTGGCGGTAGTCCGGGCGAAGATTCAGGATCGGTCGACGCCAGCTCGTGTAGGCGACGCCGCGGCCATCGCGGTGGTAGTCGTAGGTCGAGAGCCCGTGCTCGGGCGTCACGTTCAGCTCGAGATCGAGATCGTCCAGTGTCGTCAACACGCCCATCACGCACTGGCCGCCCGCCGCGTTCTGCAGCACCTGCGAGTTCGCGTAGGCGAGATAGCTGAAGGTCGGGATCACCACCGCGATGCGCGCCGTCGCCGTGCCCTGCGGCGGCACGACGAAGAACGGCACGCGATCGGCGTCGGCGCCCTGCTCGAGCTTCAAGGCGTAGCAGCCGCTAGGCAGATCGGCGGGAATTTCCAAGCTCAGCGATTTCCGCCAGCGGCTGTCGTCGAGGCTGTCCTGGTGGAACCACAGCGCACCGTACTGCTCGGGACAGTGCACGAAGTGCTCTTCACGGCCGTCCCAGTTCCAGCCCGTCATGCCGCGATCGGGCTGGTTCACGCAGCGGCCGTCGAAGCCGTGGCCCGAGACGTCGGTGACCGCGTCCGTGCCTATGCCCTCGCGCGTCGTCCCCGCGGCAAAATCCCAGTGCGCGAGCGCGCCCGGCACCGCGTGGCCCGCGTGCAGCGACGCGCACTCGGCGTCGCTCAAGGCGCGCGACCACAGCCGCGGGCCGTCGATCTTGCCGTTGTAGAGCGCGACGACGCGCGTATCGTCCGTCGTCGCCGCGAGGCCGGCGACCACCAGCGGCACTGCGGGCCGCGACGGCGCCGCGGCGAGCGCGGCGGTCTCGCTGGCGTCCGAGTCCAGATCGACGATGCGACCGAAGCGGCTGTTGACGCTGTTCAGGGTGACGACCTGCGACAGCGTGATCCGCTGTGTCGTGAGATCGATGCGCGCGACGACCGAATACCAGGTCTCCGGAAACAGCGGCTTCGACGACGCGACGCGCGAGCGCTGCCTGCCGTCGCCGACGACGAACACGAGACGGCCGTCTTCGAGGCACAGCGCCCAACCTTCGCCGCTCGCCTCGCACCAGCGCGAGATCACGCCCTGGCGCAGCGCCGGCAGCGTCGCCCACAAGTGGAGATGCAGCGTCAGGCCGTCCGTACCGGCGAGCAGCCCGGTCGGATCGGGGACGACGACGTGGCCGCCGAGCTGCGTGAACTGCGGCCCGACCGCGAGCTCGCCGGCCGCGACGCCGGCGACGAGCGCTTCCTTGTAACCGGGGCCATCGGGATTGCGATCGCCGTGTATGAGCCGCACGAGGCTCGTGCGGCAAGTGCCGGCCGTCGGGCTGCCCACGAAGAAATCGAGCGTCTCGCCGGGACGTACGTTCGGACGATCGCAGTAGCCTCGGATCTGTGCGAGCTTCATCGCGCGCCCTCCGCGTCCGTCACGAGGCCCAGCGCACGCAGGCGTGCAAGAAACACCGCGTGTACGGCTTCACGCTCGCTGTCGAACACGCGCTCGTCCGGAAACGTCGGCGCCGCGCCGCGCGCATGCATGACGCCCAGGCGATAGTGTTGGTAGGGCACTTCGGCATACGCGAAGGACTTGCCGTCGATCGGCATGCTGTGGACGTAGTTGAGCACGTCCTGCAGATCGAAGCCGTGCGGCGTGTCGCCTCCGCGCGGGTCTTCGGCATGCTCCTGCAACAGCGCCGGCGTCACCAGCGGCGCAAGCGCCTGCCGACGCTTCTCGGCGAACAGCGCGAGCCAGTCCGCCGTCTTGTCGCGATAATCGTTCGGATTGCGCAGCGGCATGGTTTTCCTTCCTCCGTTCATCGGTTTGTGCCCAAGCAGGCGACTGTGCCTTCGCTTGGCTCATGTATTTGCCACAGAGAACACCGAGAACACAGAGGAAGATGAGATTGGTCAGGAGCCGCCGCTGCGCCGACGCATCGATAGGCGCCATGGTTTCGGAGCCACCCAGTCAACTCATCTCTTCCTCTGTGTTCTCGGTGTTCTCTGTGGCAATAAAGAAAACTCACCTCGGGCACAAGACCCGATGCGCCCGCACCGCCTCTCCGAAGGCGCCGCAGAGCTTCACGGAGTCGGGATTGTCGGCGGCGCGGTATTCGGGGTGCCATT
>JBFWSI010000135.1:0-8644 GCA_050248455.1 Gammaproteobacteria bacterium
ATGCCACCGGTAAGAAATTGATTTACCTGCGACTGCGGCTGTCGTCGAGCATTATTGCACCGTGACGGTGCTCGATGACGGCGAATCGCACTCTCTTGGAGCAATCGGCAGCACGGCTTCGCCCGAATACAGGGCGGCGAGCGATTCCCGGGCGCGCACGAGGTGAGCAGCGCCCCTGTCGACCATGATTTCGGGCGGGCGCGGGCGCGCGTTGTAGTTGGAGGCCATGACGTGGCCGTAGGCCCCTGCACTCAGCACCGCGAGACGGGCGCCCGGGCTCAGACGCAGGGCGCGATCCTGAGCGAGGAAATCGCCGCTTTCGCAGACCGGACCGACCAGGTCGTAGCGGTCTTCGGGGATCCCGGGCGCCGCCTCCTCTAGCGGCAGCACCTCGTGCCAGGCTTCGTAGAGGGCCGGCCGGATCAGGTCGTTCATCGCGGCGTCCACGATGGCGAAATGCCGCTTCGGCGTGCGCTTCAGGTATTCGACCGTGGTGAGCAGGACGCCGGCCGCGGCGACCAGCGAGCGGCCCGGCTCGACGTGGATTTCGTACTGCGGCGGGATCGCGCGGCACAGCGTCGCGACGTAGTCCGCGACCGCGGGCGGCGTCTCGTCGCGGTACTGGACGCCGAGCCCGCCGCCGGCATCGACGTGGGCGAGCGGAATGCCGGCATCGGCGAGACGGCCGACGAGCAGCATCACGCGCGCCATCGCGTCCGCGAAGGGGGCGAGCGTCGTCAGCTGCGAGCCGATGTGGCAGGCGACGCCGACGACGTCCAGATTCGGCCGCCGCGCCGCCGTGCGATAGACCTCGAGCGCCTCGGCCATCGGGACGCCGAACTTGTTCTCGTCGAGGCCGGTGGAGATGTAAGGATGCGTCTGCGCGTCGACGTCGGGATTGACGCGCACGGCGATGCGCGCGCGGCGGCCGAGCCGCCCGGCGACGGCATCGAGGCGCTCGAGCTCGGCGGCCGATTCGACGTTGAATACGCCGATGTCGGCGGCGAGCGCCGCTTCCATGTCGATGACCGTCTTGCCGACCCCGGAGAAGACGATGCCGTCCGGCCTCCCGCGGGCGGCGAGGACGCGCGCGAGCTCGCCCGCCGACACGATGTCGAAGCCCGCGCCGAGACGGGCGAGCACGTCCAGCACGGCGAGATTCGCATTTGCCTTCACCGCGTAATGAACGTGGTGCGCCCGCGTGCCGAAGGCCCGATCGTAGGCGCGGTACGCGGCTTCGATGTCGGCGCGAGAGTAGACGTAGCACGGCGTGCCATAGCGTGCGGCGATTTCCGCCAGCGGCACACCGTCCATCAGCAGATGACCGTTCCGGTACTCGTACATCGCAGGACTTCGTTCTCGGATTGCGCGGCAGGACGTGCCGACGGCAAGGCCCGCCGCTGTGCGCGGATCAGCGTCGCGCGGCGTCCTCGGGGGTCTCGTCGGGCAGGTAGAGGTCGCCCTTCTGGCCGCAGCCGGCGAGCACGCCGACGCCGAGCAGCAGCGCCAGCAACAGGGCAAACCGGGGCGCAGCACCGCAGTTTCGCGTACTTGCGCTGGGGCGGGCCTTGGGCAGACAATCCTTCAACATTCCCCCCACTGGAGCGCTTCGATTACATGAGCAGCGAGCACATCGTCTACGTCACGGACGACTCGTTCGAGACCGACGTACTGAAATCCGCAAAGCCCGTGCTGGTGGACTATTGGGCAGAATGGTGCGGCCCGTGCCGGATGATCGCCCCCATTCTAGACGAGGTCTCCGGCGAATATCACGACAAATTGACCATCGCCAAGCTCGACGTCGACGACAATCACCAGACCTCGATGAAGTACGGCATCCGCGGTGTCCCGACGCTGATGCTGTTCAAGGACGGCAACGTCGTCGCCACGCACGTCGGTGCGCTGACCAAGTCCCAGCTGACCGCTTTCATCGACAGCAACGTCTGATCGCCGGGCCGCAGCGGCGGCCCGTTTCGAGTGCCCGGCCCCGGCTGTGCTGCCCCGGCCGGGACCGCCTAGACGGCACCGGGGGCGCGTGCTATTTTTCGCAGCACAAGCATCTGAACAGCCGTTCCAGGCTCTTCAACCTACCCGTTAAACCTCTTTCACGCCGACCTGCCGGTTGCGGCCTCGCGTGTCACCCAATCTATCCGTACATGCAATGAATCTGACCGAACTGAAGCAGAAGCCCGCCTCTGAGCTGATCGCGATCGCCGACGAGCTCGGCCTCGAAGGAGTCGCCCGCTCGCGCAAGCAGGACGTCATCTTCGGCATCCTGAAAGCCCAGGCGAAGAAGGGCGAGGACATCTCGGGCGACGGGGTCCTCGAAATCCTGCAGGACGGTTTCGGCTTCCTCCGCTCGGCCGACTGCTCCTATCTCGCAGGCCCCGACGACATCTACGTCTCCCCCAGTCAGATTCGACGCTTCAATCTCCGGACCGGTGACACCATCTCCGGCAAGATTCGTCCGCCGAAGGACGGCGAGCGCTACTTCGCGCTGCTGAAGGTCAGCGAAATCAATTTCGAGCCGCCGGAAAACGCGAAGAACAAGGTCCTGTTCGAGAACCTGACGCCGCTGTTCGCGCAGAAGCGCCTGAACCTCGAGCTCGGCAACGGCAGCACCGAAGATCTCTCGCCGCGCGTGATCGATCTGGTCGCGCCGATCGGCAAGGGCCAGCGCGGTCTCATCATCTCGCCGCCCAAGGCCGGCAAGACGATGATCCTGCAAAGCATCGCGCACTCGATCGCGATCAACCACCCCGAGTGCTACCTGATCGTGCTGCTCATCGACGAGCGCCCGGAAGAAGTGACCGAGATGCAGCGCTCGGTGCGCGGAGAAGTCATCTCCAGCACCTTCGACGAACCGGCCAGCCGGCACGTGCAGGTCGCGGAAATGGTGATCGACAAGGCGAAGCGCCTCGTCGAGCACAAGCGCGACGTCGTCATCCTGCTCGACTCGATCACCCGTCTCGCGCGCGCCTACAACACCGTCGTGCCGGCCTCCGGCAAGGTGCTGACGGGCGGTGTCGACGCCAATGCGCTGCAGCGCCCGAAGCGCTTCTTCGGCGCCGCGCGCAACATCGAGGAAGGTGGCAGCCTCACGATCATCGCCACTGCCCTGATCGACACCGGCTCGCGCATGGACGACGTGATCTACGAAGAATTCAAGGGCACCGGCAACATGGAGCTGCACCTCGACCGCAAGATCGCGGAAAAGCGCATCTTCCCGGCCGTCAACATCAACCGCTCCGGCACGCGTCGCGAAGAGCTGCTGACGCATCCGGACGAGCTGCAGAAGATGTGGATCCTGCGCAAGCTGCTCCACCCGATGGAAGAGCTCGCGGCGATGGAATTCCTGCTCGAGCGTCTGAAGGCGACGAAGAACAATTCCGACTTCTTCGACTCGATGAAGCGCTGAGGGCCTGCGCCCGCATGCATCCCGACGGCCGCCTTCGCGGCCGTCGGCGTTTTCGGAGCCTGGTGATTTCGTTCAGCCTGGCGGCCAGCTGAAGCCGCGGCCCGCCAGCACGTGCACGTGCAGATGGAAGACCGTCTGCCCGACCGCCGCGCCGTTGTTCACCGCGAGCCGGAAGGCATCGCCGTAGCCGTGCCGGCGTGCGACTTCCGCCGCGCAGAGCAGCAATTTCCCCAGCAGCGCCGCATCCTCCGCCGTCGCGTCCGCGAGCTTCGCGATCGGCTTGCGCGGCACCACCAGCGCGTGAAAAGGCGCCTGCGGATTGATGTCGCGAAACGCCACGCAGTGCTCGTCCTCGTAGATGACGTCGGCCGGGATCTCGCGCTCGATGATCCGCGTGAACAGGGTCTTCTCGCTCATTTCTTTCTCCTTGAAACGACGATGCCAGCGTCGATGTCGTCTATGGCCACCGAGAACACAGAGAACACCGAGGAAAGGAGAATAGGACGTGCCATTCTCGCCGGCGTGAGTTGCTGAAGAGCTGATAAATTTGCGCTGCGCGCAATTCTTCCCCTCGGTGTTCTCTGTGTTCTCGGTGGCCAATAACGGCGCTTAATCCCGTGATCGCCGCTTGATGAAGCGCTTGTCGCGCCAGTCCGGGCCGATGTCGCCGAGGTGGACGCCGAACTCGGCGCGGCGCCGATCCTCGAAGTAGAGCCGCAGCGTCTGCTCGATGGTCGGAAAGGCGAGCTCCCCCCACGGCACGTCGTCTTCGCGGAACAGCTCGACTTCGAGGCTCTCGCTGCCGGGGCTGTAGTCGAGATCGAGCAGGCGCGAACGGAACATCATGTACACCTGGTTGGTGTGCGGGATGTTGAGCACGGTGTACAGGTGCAGGATCTCCACCCGCGCGTTCGCTTCCTCCAGCGTCTCGCGTTCGGCGGCCTCGGGCGTCGTCTCGCCGTTCTCCATGAAGCCGGCCGGTAGCGTCCAGTAGCCGTGGCGCGGTGCGATCGCGCGACGACAGAGCAGAATGCGATCCTCCCATTCGGGAATGCTGCCGACGACGATCTTCGGATTCTGGTAATAGACCGCGCTGCAGTCCAGGCAGATGTGGCGGGGACGATTGTCGCCGTCCGGCACCTGCCAGGCGATGGAGGCCGACCCGCATTCGCTGCAAAACTTCATGGCGACTCCCGGTGTCGCAGGCTGGCCTCGATGGTCGGCCACACGGTCTCCAGCATCCGCGCCTGCGCGGCAGCGGTCGGATGCAGGCCGTCGGCCTGCAGGAGCGACGGCTCGAGCATCACGTCCTTCAGAAAGAAGGGCGTCAATGATACGCCATCGAAGCGCGCCGGCAGGTCGGCGTAGACGGCGCGGAAGCCTTCGCTGTAGGCACGGCCGTAGTTCGGCGGGACTTCCATCGGCAGCACGACGACGCTTGCGCCGGCCGCCTGCGCGCGCTCGACCAGTCCGCGCATGTTGCTTGCGAACTCCTCGAGCGGCAGCCCGCGCAGGCCGTCGTTGGCGCCGAGCTCGAGCACGACGAGCGCGGGCCGGTGTTCCTCGAGCAGGCCCGGCAGCCGCGTGAGTCCGCCGCGCGTGGTCTCGCCGCTGATGCTCGCGTTGACCACGAATATCGCTTGGCCCAGGCTGTCGAGCTTCCGCTGCAGCAGACTCGGCCAGGCATCGTCCGGATCGATGCCGTACCCCGCGCTGAGGCTGTCGCCCAGCACCAGCAACACCGGGACCGGCGCCGCTGCCGTGAGCACCACACTGAAACAGAGTCCCGCCAGCAACGACGAGATGCGCGACACCATACTCACCGTAGAACACCTGACCATGCGCTATGCGAGCCCCGGCGGCTCGCTGACGGTCCTCGATGATATCAATTTCACGGTCGCGCGCCCGGCCGCGGTCGCCATCGTTGGCGCCTCGGGCTCGGGCAAGTCGACCTTGCTCGCGCTGCTCGCCGGCCTCGAGCTGCCGACAGCCGGCCGCGTCGTGCTCGCGGATCACGATCTCGGTGCGCTCGACGAGGATGGCCGCGCCCGCGTGCGTCGCGGCCACGTCGGCTTCGTGTTCCAGCAGTTCCATCTGCTGCCGGCCTTCACGGCGCTCGAGAACGTGATGCTGCCGCTCGAGCTCGGCGGCGCGGCCGATGCCCGCGAGCGGGCGGCGGCGACGCTCGCCGAGGTCGGCCTCGGCGGCCGGCTCGCGCATTACCCGCGCCAGCTGTCCGGCGGCGAGCAGCAGCGCGTCGCGCTGGCGCGCGCCTACTGCATGCGGCCCGCGCTGCTGCTCGCCGACGAGCCGACCGGCAATCTCGACGAACGCACGGCCGAGACCGTCATCGAGTTGATGCTCCGCCTGCACCGCGAGGCCGGCACGACGCTCGTGCTCGTCACGCACGACGAGCAGCTCGCGTGCCACTGCGAGCGCCGCATCCGCCTCCACAACGGGCAGATCCAGGATGACTGAAAGCGGCCGCGCAGCGTCTGTCGCGGCGACGCTGCGCCTCGCTGCGCGCCTCTGCCGGCGCGATCTGCGCAGCGCGCCCTGTCTCGTCATCGTGCTCGCCGCCTTCGTCGCCGTCGCCGCGATCACGGCCGTCGGCGCCTTCACCGATCGCGTGCGCCTCGCGCTGGACGCGCAGGCCAGCGCGCTGCTCGCCGGCGATCTCGCGCTGATGTCGAGCGAGCCGCTGCCGCCGGCCGCGCGCAGCGCGGCGCGCGAGGCGGGACTCGCGAGCAGCGAGATCCTCGCGATGCGCAGCGTCGTCGCGCACGGCAAGGATCTGCAGCTCATCGAGCTGAAGGCCGTCGCCGACGGCTATCCGCTGCGCGGCGAGCTCCTCGTCGGCGATGCGCCGTTCGCGCCCGCTCAGCGCGCCGACGGCATCCCGCCGCGCGGCGAAGCCTGGGTCGAGCCACGCCTGCTGACGCGCCTCGGCCTCGCGCTCGGCGACGAGATCGCGATCGGCGACGCGAGGCTGCGGGCAACGAAGCTCGTCCTGCTCGAACCCGATCGCGCCGGCAGCTTCTTCGCGATCGCGCCGCGCGTGCTGATGAACCTCGCCGATCTGCCGGCGACGGGGCTGATCGCGCCCGGCAGCCGCGTGCAGCACGGCCTGCTCGTCGCCGGCGAGCGCGACGCGGTCGCGCGCTTTCGTCGCGCGGTCGATCCCGGCCCGCACGCCCGCTGGCAGACGCCCGGCGATGCCCGGCCCGAGATCCGCGCGGCGATGACGCATGCGAATCAGTTCCTCGGCCTCGCGACGCTGGTCGCGACGACGCTGGCCGGAGTCGCGATCCTGCTCGCCGCGCGCAGCTTCGCGCGCGCACGCTTCGACGGCATCGCGCTGTTGCGCACGCTCGGCGCCACGCGCCCTCAGCTCGCCTGGCTGCTGATCGGTGAGTTCGTGCTGCTCGGCCTGCTCGCCGCGGCGCTGGGCACGCTCGCGGGTTACCTGCTGCAGTTCGTGCTCGCGCAGCTCCTCGAAGACTGGACGCAAACGGCGCTGCCGCTGCCGTCGTGGCGGCCGGCGCTGCAGGGCCTCTTCGGCGGCGTCGCCGCCGTCACGGGCTTCGCGCTCGCGCCGCTGCTGGAACTGCGCGACGTGCCGCCCGTGCGCATCCTGCGCGCCGAGATCGAACCGCCGCGGACGCGCGCGGCCTCGACTCTGCTCTACGGCGCGCTCGCGCTCGGCCTGCTCGCGCCCTGGGGCAACGGCGACTGGCGGCTCACGGCCTGGGCGCTTGCGGGCTTCGCCGCGACGCTGGCCGCGCTCGCGCTCGCCGGCCAGGCGCTGATCGCGCTCGTTGCGCGGCTGCGCCGGCACGTCGGCATCGCCTGGCGCGCGGGACTCGCGAACCTCGTGCGCCGGCGCCGGCACAGCCTGTGGCAGGTCGTCGCGCTGGGCCTCGGCGTGCTCGCGCTGCTGCTGCTCGGCGTCCTGCGCGGCGATCTGCTCGCGCAGTGGCGCGCGACGCTGCCGGCGGACGCGCCGGATCAGTTCCTGATCAACATCCAGCCCGACGAGACGCAAGCGCTCGCGGCTTTCCTGTCCGCGCGCGGTCTCACGGGATCCCGGCTCCATCCGATGTATCGCGGCCGCCTGCTCGCCATCGCGGGCAAGCGCGTCGATCCCGATGCCTACCCGGATCCGCGCGCGCGCCGGCTCGCCGATCGCGAGTTCAATCTGTCGACGGCCACCGCGCTCAAGGCCGACAACCGCATCGTCGCCGGCCACTTCTGGCAGGGCGACGCCGCGCCGCAGTTCTCGGTGGAGCTCGAGATCGCGCAAACGCTCGGCATCCGCCTCGGCGACACGCTGCGCTTCGGGATCGCCGATCGCGAAGTCGAGGCGCGCGTGACCAGCCTGCGCGAGGTCGACTGGGACACGATGCAGGCGAACTTCTTCGTGCTCGCGCCGCCGGGCCTGCTGGCCGATCAGCCGGCGACCTACATCACGAGCTTCCGCCTGCCGCCGGGCGACACGAGCTTGCTGCCCGAGCTCGTCGCGCGCTTCCCCAGCGTCACGGTGATCGACGTCGGCGCCCTGCTCGGCCAGGTGCGCGCGATCATGACGCGCGCGAGCGGGGCCGTGGAATTCGTGTTCATGTTCACGCTCGCCGCGGGTCTCGTCGTGCTGTTCGCCGCGCTGCAGGCGACGCAGGCCGAGCGCCTCTACGACGCGACGATCATGAAGACGCTCGGGGCCTCGCGGCGCACCGTCGCGCAGGCCATCGCCGTCGAGTTCACGGTGCTCGGTGTCTGCGCCGGCCTCGTCGGCGCGGCGGGCGCCTGGGGCACCGGCTGGCTGATCGCGACGCAGGTGATGCGCGTCGACTATGGCTTCGATCCCGGGCTCTTCGTCGCGGGTATCGCGCTCGGCGTGAGCGGCATCGTCGGCGTCGGCGTGTACGCAATCCTCCGCGCGCTGCGCGAGCCGGTGGCGAGTCTCCTGCGTCGGGTGTGAGTGTTCAGCCGATGCGCGTGTCGCCGGCCGCCGTCCACGGCGGACTGACGATCGCCGCGAAGCGCAACACCTCGGGACCGAGGTTTTCGATCCACTGCACGCCGTGCGCGGGGATCAGCGCGGCGGCGCCGACGGCGAGTCGCGCGGTCTCGGCGTCGACGTGCAGGCGCGCTTCGCCCTGGAGGATCAGATAGACCTCGTCGCGATCGAGCCGGTGTGGATGCGTCTTGCCGCCGACGGCGACCTCG
>JBFWSI010000136.1:0-8566 GCA_050248455.1 Gammaproteobacteria bacterium
GTCGAACGAGCCCGGCGTCGATCTGAGCCGTCGCACGATCGCGAACCTGACGCTGAACCCGGGCCAGAACATCGTCGAGCAGAACCTGCCGCTCGATCCGAGCGGCGTCGTCTACGACTCGGTGACGCGGCTGCCGGTCAGCGGCGCGAGCGTGACTTTCGTCGGCCCGCCGGGCTTCAATCCGGCGACGCATCTGCTCGGCGGCAACGCGAACGTGACGCAGGTGACGGACGCGACGGGCTTCTACCAGTACATCCTGCTGCCGGGCGCACCGGCCGGCACTTATACGATCCAGGTCACGCCGCCGGGCGGCTACCTGCCGACGCCGTCGGGCAGCCTGCCGCCGCAGCCCGGCGCGCAGACCGTCGGCCCGCTGCCGAACCCGTTCCTCGTCTCGCCGTCGGGCGCGCCGCCGCCGGTCGGATCGCCCGCGGTCTACTTCTTCTCCTTCGTGCTGTCGGGCGCGTCGGCGGACGTGTTGAACAACCACATCCCGCTCGATCCGATCCTGTCCGGCGCGCTGGTGATCGCGAAGACGACGCCGCTCGTCAACGTCACGCGCGGCGATCTCGTGCCCTACACGATCACGGCGCGCAACACGCTGTCCTCGCCGCTGACGAACATCGATCTGCGCGATCGGATCCCGCCGGGCTTCAAGTACCGCCTCGGCTCGAGCTCGGTCAACGGCGTGCCGCAGGAGCCGCTGGTCGAGGGCCGGCTGCTGAACTGGCGCGACCAGAGCTACGCGGCCGGCGAGACCAAGATCTACAAGCTGCTGCTCGTCGTCGGTGTCGGCGTCGGCGAAGGCGAGTACGTCAACCAGGCCTTCGGCATCAACACGCTCGCGAACGCGCAGATCTCCAATCTCGCGACGGCGACGGTGCGCGTGGTGCCCGATCCGACCTTCGACTGCTCGGATCTGATCGGCAAGGTCTTCGACGATCTCAACGTCAACGGCTACCAGGACGACGGCGAGCCCGGCATCGCGAACGTGCGCCTCGCGACCGTCAACGGCCTGCTCGTCACCACCGACGACCAGGGCCGCTTCCACGTCGCCTGCGCCGCGATCCCGCAGTCCGATCGCGGCTCGAACTTCGTGATGAAGCTCGACACGCGCACCTTGCCGAGCGGCTATCGCGTGACGACCGAGAATCCGCGCGACGTGCGCCTGACGCGCGGCAAGATGACGAAGCTGAACTTCGGCGCGGCGCTGCATCGCGTCGTGCGCATCGAAGTGACGGCCGCGGCCTTCGGCGACGACGGCAAGGCGCTGGCGCCCGAATGGAGCGCGCAGGTCGATGCGCTGCTCGATCAGATCAAGGACAAGCCGAGCCTCATCCGCATCGCGCATCGCGCGGCGGACGCGGCCCAGGCCGCGCGGCTCGCGGAGGACATCCGCCGGCGTTGGGAGGCGCACGGCGACTATCCCCTCACGGTCGAGCTCGAAGTGTGGGGGGCGCTGCCATGACGCCTCGTACGCTACGGGCGCTCTGCGCTGCACTGGGCCTCGCGCTCGCCGGTGTCGCGACCGCGGACTCGCAGATCCGTGGCAGGCATCTCGACGACGGCTCGACCTACCTGCACGGACGCGCGCCGAATACCGAAGACCGCGCCGCGCCGACGGCGCCGCGCCGCCGTTCCGGATCAGCATCGACGGCATGCCCGTCGACGGGCCGGTGACGGGTGAGCATTTCGACAGCCTGCCGGACGCGCAGCGCAGGAGCGACGTCGCGCTCGGCCAGGCCGACATCCGCATCAAGTTCGATCCGCTGCAGGTGAAGCCGGCGCTGAACGCGTGGGCCTGGCCGGCGACGGCCGTGCGCGGCCAGCCGGCCGAATTCCTCGCCTACACCAACTACGCGTGGTTCGTGGCGAAGGCCGAGATCCGCCTGTTCGAGCGCGACGAGGGCCGCGCGCAGGCGCCGCTCGCGGTGCTGCCGCTCGACGTGCGCACGGGCGGCGTGCAGTGGACGGTGCCGGGCGATGCGCCCGACACGCTGCGCTTCGTCCTGCGCGTCTACGACGCGCGGGGTCGCTACGACGAAACGGTGGTGAAGCCGCTGAGCCTGGTCGATCGCGCGCGGCCCGCGCCGGACGCCGAGGATCCCGCGCGCGAGCGGCTGGTCGGCTGGGGCGAGAACTCGCTCGCAGTGTCGAACATCGCCGTGCGCGGCGGCACCGTCACCGTCGACGGCGAGCACGTGCCGGCCGGCGCGCCCGTCACCGCGCTGGACCTGCCGGTGCCGGTCGATCGCAACGGCCGCTTCGCGCTGCGCCAGATCCTGCCGCCGGGGTCGCACGAAGTGGCGGTCGCGGTCGGCCGCGAGGACGGCTCGGTCGCGCGCTACGCGCGCGATCTGTCGATCGCCGACGACACCTGGTTCTACGTCGCGATGGCCGATCTGACGCTCGGCAACAACAGCACGACCGGGCCGATCGAGATCGTCACCTCGGATCTCGATCAGTACGACGGCTCGAGCTTCGCCTACGGCCGCACGGCCTTCTACGTGAAGGGCAAGATCAAGGGCAAGTACCTGCTGACCGCGAGCGCCGACACGCGCGAGCAGCCGCTCGAGCACCTGTTCAGCAACTTCAGCGACAAGGATCCACGCTACCTCCTGCGCCGCATCGATCCCGATCGCTACTACCCCGTCTACGGCGACGACAGCACGACCGTCGACGACGCGCCGACGCAGGGCAAGTTCTACATCCGCCTCGATCGCGGCGACTCGCACGTGATGTGGGGCAACTTCCGCACGCAGTGGGGCGGCAGCGAGCTGCTGCAGTACGCGCGCTCGCTGTACGGCGCGAACGCGCTCTACAAGAGCGAGAAGACCACGTCCTTCGGCGAGCGCAGCGTCGAGCTCAACGCCTTCGGCGCCGAGCCCGGCACCGCGCAGTCGCGCGAGGACTTCCGCGGCACCGGAGGATCGCTGTACTACCTGCGTCACCGCGACATCACGCAGGGCTCGGAGCGCGTGTGGATCGAGGAGCGCGATCGCGACTCCGGCCTCGTGCTGCAGCGGCGCGAGCTGCTGCCGGCGCAGGACTACGACATGAACTACCTCCAGGGCCGCGTGATGCTGCAGCGGCCGCTGCCGTCGACCGCCGACGGCAACACGCTGGTGCAGACCAGCGCGCTGAACGGCAATCCGCTGTTCCTCGTCGTCAACTACGAGTACGTGCCGGGCCTGACCGCGCTCGACGATCTCGCCTACGGCGTGCACGCGCACGACTGGGTCAACGATCACCTGGGTGTCGGCTTCGCGGGCTACCGCCAGGAGCTCGGCGACGAGAAGCAGCTGCTCGGCAGCGTCGACGTCACCTTGCGCTACAAGCCCGGCACCTACGTGCGGGCCGAGGTCGCGAAGTCGAACGGCGCGGGCCAGGACGAGCTCAGCTCGCTGAGCGGCGGCTTCGATTTTGCCGCGCAGCGCTCCACCGGCCGCAACGCCGACGCACAGCGCATCGACGCGCTCGTCGACTTCAGCGAGATCTGGGACGCGCAGCGCGGCCAGGCCGCGTTCTACTGGCAGAACCGCGATCGCGGCTACTCGGCGCCGGGCATGATCACGCAGAACGAGGCGATCGAGCAGCTCGGCGGGCGGCTCACCGTGCCCGTCGCCGCGCGCCTGGCCGTCGACGTCAAGGGCGACCGCTGGGACGCCGAGACCCAGGACCGCACCGCCGTCGAGGCCGATCTGAGCTACGACCTCTCGCCGCACTGGGCGGCGAGCGTCGGCGTGCGCAACGACGATCGCAACACGCGCATCCCGAACGCGAGCGAGATCCTGTCCGAGGACGGCGGCCGGCTCGACGGCGTGCTGCGCCTCGACTACCTGCCGCACCGGCGCGACTACTCGCCCTACGATCCGCTGCTCGAAGCGCACAAGGGCGGATGGAACGCCTACGGCTTTGCGCAGGCGACGATCCAGCGCGACGGCAACCGCCGCGACAACGATCGCGTCGGTCTCGGCATGGGCTGGCAGTACAACGACCGCCTGCACCTGCTGTCCGAGGTCTCGGGCGGCGACGGCGGCGTCGGCGGCAAGATCGGCGGCGACTACCGCATCGACGATCGCAGCAACGCGTATCTCACCTACACGCTGGAGACCGAGCGCGAGGACGTGAACTACCGCGGCCGCCAGGGCGTGATGACGACGGGCTCGCGCTATCGCGTGTCGGACGAGATGGCGGTGTTCGGCGAAACGCGCGCGACCGGCGGCGCCGGGCCGCAGAGCCTGATCCACGCCTACGGCCTCGACTACGCGCCGAACGATCGCTGGAGCTACGGCGTGAAGGCCGAGGTCGGCACGGTGTCGGATCCGTACAGCGGCGATCTCGATCGCCATGCGGTCGGCGCCAATCTCGCCTACTACCACGACGATACCAAGCTCGCTTCCGCGCTCGAGTACCGCGACGAATCCGGCAACCTGCTCGGCGATCGCCAGACCTGGCTGATGCGCAACACCTTCGGCCGCCAGATGAACGCGAGCTGGCGCCTGCTCGGCAAGCTGAACTTCTCGCTGTCGGATTCCGACGGCGGCGAGTTCTTCGATGCGGACTATGCCGAGGCCGTGACGGGCATGGCCTGGCGCCCGGTGAGCAACGACAGGCTCAACGCGCTGTTCAAGTACACCTGGTTCTACGAGCTGCCGTCACCGGGCCAGCTCGCGCCGGGCAGCGATCTGATAGCCGACTTCGCGCAGGCGAGCCACATCCTGTCCGTCGACACGATCTACGATCTCGTGCCGTGGCTGTCGCTGGGCGCGAAGTACGGCCTGCGCAGCGGCCGGCTCAAGGACACGCGGCTCGACGGCCGCTGGTTCGACAGCCGTGCCCAGCTCGTGGTGCTGCGCGCCGACTTCCACCTCGTCAAGGAATGGGACGCCGTCGTCGAAGGCCGCACGCTCAGCGCGAGCGAAGCGGACGATCGTCGCACCGGCGCGCTGGTCGGCCTCTACCGCCACGTCGGCGAACGCTTCAAGGTCGGCGTCGGCTACAACTTCACCGACTACTCCGACGATCTCACCGACGTCTCCTACGAGAACCGCGGCTGGTTCTTCAACATCATCGGCGAGATGTAGGCAGGCCGATCCGTCGTAGCCCGGGTGGAACGCGCAGCGCGCCACCCGGGGTCGGCGGCTGTCGGTGCGCCGATCCCGGATTCCGCTTCGCTCCTTCCGGGCTACGAAGATGGTTATTCTCGTAGCCCGGCACGAGCGCCGCGCAGCGGCGCGGAATCCGGGAGAGGGGCTTGCCGCGTCTCTTTCATGATTGTGGGTGACGCAGGCTTCATGACCGTCGGGTTGACGAAGGAAGCCCAACATCCCACGTCACGACGAACACCTTGGATTCCTTCCTCGACCCTACGCGATCCCTCCAACCACCGTGAACGCCCCCGCACACGCGCCGCTGGCATCGCGCGCGACGACCGTGACGATCGAGCCATAAGGCGCGCGCCAGCGGCTGTGCAATACGTTGTGCAGCGAAGAAGGCAGCGTCAGCTCGGCGGTGAACGAGGTAGCGACGCGCTTGACCGCTACCGCCGTGCCGTTCACGAACAGCGTCAGTTGATCGATGCCGCCGGCGGCCGTCGCCGTGCCGCTTATGTGGAGGACGACGTTGCCGTCGGGCGCCACGGGTGAAAGCGTGGCGTTCAGGGTGATCTGCGGCGCGTCGAGCGCGCGGGCGGACGGCGCGATCGGGCGTGCGTCCGCTGCGAGGGTGAAAGCTTCGCCGGGCAAGGCCGGCGTGCGCGGCGGCGGCCGACGCCGCGTGCCCGAAGTTTCGAACGCATACGCATAGCGCAGCAGCTTGTCGTCGTCGTAGGGCTTGCCGGCGAAAGTCAGGCCGACCGGCATGCCGGTGTCCTCCATCAGCCCCATCGTCACCGTCACCGTCGGCAGGCCGAAGTGACGCAGGGTCTGGTTGCCGTTGGCCACCCAGGTGCCGTTGCGCCAGGCGAGCGCGTTCGAGCCCGGGTTGTACTCGAGGTCGGCGGGCGCGACGTCGGCGACGGCGGGAAACACCAGGCCGTCGAGGTTCTGCGCGTCCAGCCACGCGTCGAAATCCCGGCGACGGGTCTCGTCGAGACCGCGCAGGCCGTCGGCGAGATGGGGGATCTCGGCGGGCGGCAGCACGCCGTCGCGCGCGGCGCTCGCGTACTGCGTCCAGTCCGGAATGCCTTCGTAGCGATCGGGCAGCGCGCCGGGCAGGCGCGGGAAGATCAGCTTGCCGTCGACGTGGCCGAGCGTGGGCAGCGTCGGATCTGCGTTGGCACGCAGGAAGTCGTCCCAGCCGAACATCACGAGCTGCCACAACTCGGCGTGGGCGAACTCGGGCGGCACCAGTCCGCGCTCGACCATCGACAGCGCGCCGGGCCGATCGCGCTCGTAGTTCGAGAGCAGCGGGAAATCGACTTCGACGATCTCGGCGCCCAGCGCCGCGAGATCGCGCGCCGCCTGCTCCCACAGCGCGATCACCGCAGGGCGCGTCTCTATCGGGCGAGTCGCGTCCGGATCCCGGTTGAGATACATGCGCGGCACGCCGAGGCGCGCGCCGGCGAGTGCCGCGGGCGCGCGCAGCTCGCGATAGTCGCGCGGGCGCACTGCGGACGCCTTGGGGATCGCGACGGCCTCCTGCACGCGCCAGAAGTCGCCGCGCGGATTGGGGTCGTCGGCCACCAGCACGTCCAGGATCTCCAGTAGGTCCTCCACGCTGCGCGCCATCGGCACGACCACGTCCATGGTCGGGATCAGCGGCCAGTTGCCGCGCATCGAAATGAGGCCGCGCGACGGCGTGTAGGCGGCGAGCCCGCCGTTGGAGGCCGGCGCACGTCCCGACGACCAGGTCTCCTCGCCGAGGCCGAAGACCGCGAAGCCCGCCGCGGTCGCGGTGCCGGCGCCGTTCGACGAGCCCGAGGCATATGCCGCGGCGAGGAAGCTCGCGTTGTACGGGCTCTCGGCGCGGCCGTAGACACCGCGCTGCATGCCGCCCGCCGCCATCGGCGGCATGTTGGTCAGCCCGATCAGGATCGCGCCCGCGGCGCGCAGGCGGGCGATGGTGTACGCATCGTCTCCCGCCACCAGCCGTTCGAACGCGGGCGAGCCGCTCGCCACCGTGAGGCCCTGGGCCGCATAGCTGTCCTTCGCGGTATACGGAATGCCGTCGAGCGGGCCCAGAGTTTCCCCGCGGCTGCGCCTTCGATCGGCCGCCCGCGCCTGGGCGAACATGCCGGGATCGAGCACGGGCACGGCGTTCAAGCGGATCCCGTGGCGATCGTAGAAGGCGATGCGGTTCAAACAGGCTGCGACCAGCTCGACGCTGCTGACGATGCCGGCGTCCAGCGCCGCACGCAGCTCGGCGATGCTGGCTTCGACGATGCGAAAATGGGTGGGAGTCATGGCAACGAAGGAGGATGTTTTCTCGATTGTAGTCGTGAAAGCGCCGGTGTCTCGACTCGGCAGCGCCTCTTCGTAGCCCGGGTGCAGCGCGCAGCGCGGAACCCGGGATCCGGCGTTTCGGCGCGCTGAAGATCCCGGGTTCCGCTACGCTCTAAAGTATCCCCCCGAAAAACGGGCGCGAGAACCTCAAAAAGCGCGTCATTCCCGCGCAGGCGGGAATCCACGTTCTGGCACGGCGCCCCCGCTGGACTCCCGCTTTCGCGGGAGTGACGAGGAGTACCAGCGAATTCTCGGGCAGCGCTGAAAATTTCGTGGGGATACCTTAGCGCTACGCTGCACCCGGGCTACGAAGCGCTTGCGGCCGCCGTCGTCCTTGCCCTGCGTCAAGCAGGCGCGACCGACCTCGATGGCAGACTGCTTCCCACGCATTCGGGTGGGGACGCATGCATGAGATTGTCGTCGAGTATCGCCCGTCGGGCCGCCTGCGCGATCGTCGCGTCTCTGTGGAGCGCCGCGGCGGTCGCCGCCTCTCGGAGCGACGCGGTCGTCTCGCGCGAAGACGTCGTCGTGACCGCTCGCCGCAACGCGATCGAGCGGTTGCCGTCCATCGACGGCGTGCAGATATTTTCCGGCAAGAAAACCGAAGTCATCGATCCGACGACGATCGATGCCAACCTGACGCTCAAGAATCCGCGAGAAATCTTCGCGAAGGTGCCCGGCGTCTTCGTCTACGACATGGACGGCACCGGCAACCAGATGAACATCGCGACCCGCGGCCTCGATCCTCATCGCGGCTGGGAGTTCAACATCCGCAAGGACGGCTTCATCACCAACTCGGACATGTACGGCTATCCGGCCAGCCACTTCAGCCTTCCGATGGAAGCGGTGGAGCGGATCGAGCTGGTGCGCGGCACGGGCGCGCTGCAATACGGCGCGCAGTTCGGCGGGATGCTGAACTATGTGACCAAGCGGCCGGGGCCGGAGGAAGGGCTGAGCTTCGAGACCAACAATTCGATCGGCTCCTTCGGCACGCTCGGCACTTACAACGCCGTCGGCGGCCGGTTCGGTCCGGCCGACTTCTACGCGTATTACAGAAATCGCGACTCAGACGGCTACCGAGACAACGCCGACACCTACACCGAAAATTCCAGCGTAACGGC
>JBFWSI010000137.1:0-8559 GCA_050248455.1 Gammaproteobacteria bacterium
CCGTGGATCCCGCGTCGCCGCCGCCGTCCGTCGACGTGCGCTGTACCGAGAAGGTCAGATTCTAGATAGCCGAGCGTAAATGCACTCCACTGGCTGTTCGATGGCGCATGTCCGCGTGGAAACCGTCTTCGTCATGCCCGCGCAAGCGGGCACGCACGCCATACCCCGGCGTCGAACGCAGCAAGCGGACCGCCCGACGGAGACCTCGGCGTCAGGCATGGATGCCCGCTTGCGCGGGCATGACGAATATTGCGGCACGCCCGATCGACATTCGCGCTCGATTCTCTAGAGAGCACGGTTCACCGCGCCGCCTTTACCCGGTTTTCCAACGCAAGTGTCGATCCCCGCGCCGAACGAGCCGCCCGCCCGCGACGAGCAAGCGCACGTCCAGCCGCTGATCGAACCCGCCGCGTTCCGCCCGCCGGGCGCGCTGCGCGGCTTCGAGTGGCCGGCGGTGCCGTGGACGGCGCTCGCGATCGCGGCGACGCTCGTCGTCACCGCGCTGGTGATGGGCTACCTGCTGCTCGCACGCTCGGTGCAGATCGAGACCGTGCCGCCGGACGCCGAGCTGAGCGTCGACGCCTGGTTCGCGCCGCGCCTCGGCGCGCACTGGCTGCTGACGCCGGGCCGTCACGCGGTGCGCGCGTCGGCACCGGGCTACCGGCGCCTGGCGACGACCATCACCGTCACCGACGCCACGCTGCAGCGGCAGGAGATAGCGCTGACTCCGTTGCCGGGCAGGCTCGCGATCACTTTGACACCCGCGGTCGAGGCCGTGGTGCGCGTCGACGGCCGGCGCGCGGGCAAGGCGCCGGGCACGCTCGAGGAAATCGAGGCCGGCCCGCGCGTGATCGAGATCGCCGCGCCGCGCTATCTGCCGTACACCGCGAAGATCGCAGTGCGCGGCAAGCGCCTCGAGGAGAGCCTGGACGCGCGGCTCGAGCCGGCCTGGGCGGCGTTCGAGCTGCAGTCTGCGCCCGCCGGCGCGACGCTGCTGGTCGACGGCGCGACGCTCGGCCGCACGCCCTACGCGGGCGAGCTGATTCACGGCCAACGCAAGCTCGTGGTGCAGATGCGGGGCTACAAGCCGTGGTCGCGCACGATCGACGTCGTCGCCGGCCGCGCGGTGTCGATACCGGACGTCACGCTCGCAGAGGCCGACGGCCTGCTCGAGATCGTCAGCAATCCGCCGGGCGCCGCAATCACCGTCGACGGGCGCTTCCGCGGCGAAGCGCCGACGAAGGTCGCGGTCACGCCCAATCGCGATCATCGCGTGACGGCGATGAAGTCCGGCTATGCACCGCAGACCACGCTCGCGCGCGCCGCGCCCGAGGCCGTCACGGCGCTCGCGCTGCAGCTCGAGCCCGAGCTCGCGGTCGTCAACCTGATCACCGAGCCGGCCGACGCGGAGCTCCTGATCGACGGCCAGCCCGCCGGCGAGGCGACGCAGCGCCTGAGCCTGCCGACGCACGAGCACGAACTCATCATCCGCAAGCCGGGCTACGCGACTTTCCGCACCCTGGTCACGCCGCGCAAGGGCGTCGACAAGCATTTGCGCATCACGCTGAAGACGGCGGCGCAGATGGCGCAGGAGCAGGCGCCGGCGCCACCGCCCGCCGTGGCGCCGCCGCCCGAGCTGCAGCCCGCGCCCGGCGAAGCGCCGCCGCCTTTCGCGCCGGGCGCGACGCCGGAGGACAGCCAGGCCACCGCCGCGGCGCAAGCCAGCGTCGACATCGCGAACAATCCCTTCGTACCGGACGAGATCCGCGGCGAGGCGATCCGGCAGCTGCGCGAACGCGCGACGCGCGGCGGATCGCGCGCGCCGACCGTGCGCCTGGGCGGCGACGAGGGCGAGACCGAAATCCGCACCGGCCTCGGCCAGACGCTCAAGCGCTTCGACGGCGGCGAGCTGAAGCTGCCGCAGCGGCCGCCCGCGAAGCTGACGCGTCCGTTCTATCTCGCGACGCGCGAGGTGACGAACGCCGACTATCGCCGCTTCATCAGCAACCACGTGTCGCGCGGCGCGAGCGGGCAGGAGCTGAACGCGGACTCGCTGCCCGTCGTCGGGATCGGCTGGGAAGCGGCGGCGATGTACTGCAACTGGCTGTCGCGCCGCGACTCGCTGCCGCCGTTCTACCAGATCCGCTATGGCCGCGTGCTCGGCGTGAATCCCGATGCCGTCGGCTACCGGCTGCCGACGGAGGCCGAATGGGACTGGGCGGTGGCGCGCGACGACGACGGCAGGCCGCTCACATTTGCCTGGGGCGGCGGCTTTCCGCCGAAGTCACGCGTCGGCAACTTCGCGGATCGATCCGCGCAGGGCTATCTCGAACAGGTGATCGGCGCTTACGACGACGGCTTCGCCGCGACGGCGCCGGTCGGCAGCTATGCGCCGAATGCGCGCGGGCTCTACGACGTCGCGGGCAACGTCGCCGAATGGCTGCACGACGCGTTCGCGCCGGCGCCGGCGGGCGGCAACGATCCGCTGGGACCGTCGAACGCCGCGCAGCACGTCGTGCGCGGCGCGAGCTGGTCGACGGCGAGCGAAGCGAAGCTGAAGGCCGCGTGGCGCGAATCGGTCGGCGGCGCGCGCCCGGACGTCGGCTTTCGCATTGCGCGCTACCTGCGCTGAACGGAGATCCCGATGCGACGTCGTTGCGCTCTGTCGTTCATCGTGCTGATGCTCGGTCTCGCGGGCGCGGCCTTCGCGCAGCAGGCGCAGACGCCGGCGGCGCCGCAAACCCCGCCCGATCCCGATCGCCCCGAGTATCGCGCGCGCAGGCTGCCGACGGACGTGTTCCAGCCCAGCGAGCAGGTCGAGGAAGACACGCCCGTGGCCTTTCCCGAGGACATCTGAGGAACCGCCGGATGCGCGAGCCGCAACAGGATCCAGCATGACGAACTGCATCGTCGACGTGAACGATTTCGAGCTGCGCGCGGCCGTCGGCGGCGGCCAGGTCGCGAGCAGCCCCGGCTATGCCTGCGCCATCGACGGCCAGGTCGTGCTCGGCGCGCCTGCACTCGCGCAGGCACAGCTGCATCCGCGCACCACCGAGAACCGCTTCTGGCGCGATCTCGATACGGCACCCCTGCAGCACTTGGGCAAGCGCGTGCGCCATCACGCCGATCTCGCCTGGCTGCACCTCGAGCATCTGCGCGGGCTCGTCGGTCACGTCGACACCGCCGTGTTCGCGGTGCCGGGCAGCCTTTCCCACGAGCAGTTGTCGCTGCTGCTCGGCGTCGCGCCCGCGGCGAAGCTGAAACCCGTCGCGCTCGTCGACAGCGCGGTCGCGGCCGGCGCGGCGGCACTCGGGCCCGGTCACTGGGCGCACGTCGATCTGCAGCAGCACCAGGCCGTCGTGACGGTCCTCGAGGTCGGCGCCGAGGTGCGACGCGGCGCGGTCGAAGTGCTGCCCGGGCTCGGCGTGAACGCGCTGCGCAGCGCCTGCGTGCGCGCGGTGACGCGCGCCTTCGTCACGCACTGCCGTTTCGATCCGCTGCATCACGCCGAGACCGAGCAGCTGCTGTACGACCAGCTGCCGCGCTGGCTCGAGCTGCTGGCGACGAGCCCGGAGATCGGCGTGCAGCTCGCCTGGCGCGGCGGACGTTGCGACACGCGCCTGTCGCGCGCGGCGATCGCGCAGGCCGCGACGCCGCTGCTGGCGCGGCTGCGCGCCGCGCTGCCGGCGGGCCTGATGCCGGTCGCGAGCCATCGGCTCGCGGCCCAGCCGGGCTATGCCGAAGTCTTCGGCGCGACGCCGGTGCTGTCGCCGCGCGCGGTGTTCGACGCGCTGCGCACGCCGCCGGCGAGCACGGGCGGCGGCATCCGGCTCGTGACCTCGCTGCGCGCGTGCGAGAGCCCGACGATCCTCGCGCCGACCCTGCCCGGCGCGACCGCGGCGACGCACGTGCTCGATCACGCGCTCGCCTTCACGCTGTCGCGCACGCCGCTCTATCTGCTGGCGCGCGGCGGCTGCACGCGGACGCCGGAGCCGCTCGCCTGGTGCAGCGTCGCGCTGGGCGCGCACGGCGCCGAGCTCACGACGCAGGACGCGCGCGTGCGGGTCAACGGCCAGGCCGTCGTCGGCCGCATTCCGCTCGCGGCCGGCGATCAGGTCACCTTCACCGGCGCGGCAGCGCTGTTCACGATGATCGCGGTGCAGGGCACCGATGACGCTTAAGCGCCGGCCGTTCTCGGTCTTCACGCTGTCGTTCCTCGACGTGATGTGCTGCGGCTTCGGCGCCGTGGTGCTGCTGTTCATGATCCTGAAGCACGAGGCGATCGTGAAGGACGAAGTCGCGGCCGTGGACCTCTCGGCCGAGGTCGATGCGCTGCAGGCCCAGATCGCCGCGGTGCGCGCGGGCACCGAGTCGGCCCGCGCCGAAGCGATGTCGATCGACGAGCAGATCGCGGCCCTGCTCGCCGAATCCGCGAGCGCCCGCGAGCTGCTCGCGCAGACCGAGGCCGCGCGCAAGCCGCGCGCGGCGCCGGCGATCACGCAGCGCGACGTCGATGCGCTGCGCGCGGCGATCCGCAAGCTCGAAACCGAGAAGCAGCAGATCATGTCGCAGCTGAACGAACGATCGCGCCAGGTGCGGCAGTTCGTCGGCCACGGCAACCGCGAATACCTGACGGGCATCAGCACGGGCGGCAAGCGCGTGCTGATCCTGCTCGACAGCTCGGCGAGCATGCTCGACGCCTCGATCGTCAACGTGCTGCGCAAGCGGAACATGGACGACGCGGCGAAGCGCCGCTCGGAGAAGTGGCTGCAGGCCGTCGACACCGTGGACTGGATCGCGGCGCGGCTGCAGCCCGGGACGCAGTACCAGATCTATACCTTCAACACCGCCGCCCGCCCCGTGATCCCGGGCACGGACGGCCGCTGGCTGGCAGTCGACGACGCGCAGCAGTTCAACCAGGCGGTGGCGAACGTGAAGACCTCGGTGCCGGACGGCGGTTCGAATCTCGCGCGCGCGATCCAGGTGCTGGGCCGGATGAACCCGCCGCCCGACAACGTCTTCCTGATCACCGACGGCCTGCCGACGCAGGGCCTGCAGGCGCCACGCGGCCGCAAGGTGTCCGGCGCGCAGCGCAGCGAGTACTTCGAGGAAGCGGTGCGCCTGATCCCGCGGCCACTGCCGCCGTTCAACGTGATCCTGCTGCCGATGGAAGGCGATCCGATGGCGGCCTGGGCCTACTGGTCGGTCGCGATGTACACGCACGGCGCCTTCCTGACGCCGGCCTACGACTGGCCGTGATCGCGCGATGAAGCTCGTCCGGCGTGAGCCGCCCGAAATCGGCATCTCCTTCCTCGACACGATCACCTGCGGGATCGGCGCAATCATCCTGCTGATGACGGTGACGACGACGCGCCCGATCGCGCCCGAGGCGCCCGCCGAGGATCCGCGCGCGGCACAGATCGCCCAGTTGCAGCGCGAGCTCTTTTCCGCCCGCGCCGAAGCCGCGACGGCGCAGGCCCGGGCGCGCGAGCGCAGCGCGCAGAAGTCGCTGTCGGACACGGAGCTCGGGAAGATCAAACACCAGATTGCCGCGCTGCTCGGCGCGCAGCGGCACGACGACAAGGCCGCCGAGCAAGCGGCGCTGAACGCGCAGATCCACGGCGAGCTGAAGATCGCGCAGCAGCGGCTGACCGAGGAGATGGAACGGCTCTACGCGCAAAAGAACCGACCGAAGCCGCGCGACCTGATCGGCGGCATCCCGGTCGACTCGGAGTACATCTGCTTCATCATCGACACCTCGGGCAGCATGTTCAATTACGCGTGGCAGCGCATGCTCGACCAGATGATCGAGACCTTGACGGTGTACCCGCGCGTGAAGGGGCTGCAAATCATGAACGACGAGGGCAGCTACATGTTCCCCGAGTATGCGGGCGAATGGATCCCGGACTCGCCGGCGCGGCGCATGGCGGTGATCGAACGCCTGCGCGGCTGGAACGTGTTCTCGAACTCGAGCCCGAGCGAAGGCATCGAGGCCGCGATCCAGCAGTTCTACCGGCCCGATCGCAAGATCAGCCTCTACGTCTACGGCGACGAGTTCACCGGCAAGTCGATCGCCGAAGTCGCCGAGTTCGTGCGCCGGCTGAACCGTCCCAACGCGCGCGGCGAACCGCTGGTGCGCATCCACGCGGTCGGCTTCCCGGTGCAGTTCGCGCAGGCGATCGGCGGCCAGGGCACCGGCATCCGCTTCGCCGCGCTGATGCGCGAGCTGACGCGGCAGAACGGCGGCAGTTTCGTCGGACTCAATTCCTTCCGCTGACGCGGGAGCCCACGACAGGCAGAACCCGGACATGAAAAAAGCCTTTCCCTTCGACTTCTTCTACGCGCTGATCACGCTGCTCGTCAGCTTCACGCTGGTGCACGCGGTGTACACCATCGTCGTGCGGCCGAAGGCCGAGGCGGTGCTCGCGCACCAGCGCGAAGTGTGGGCGGAGAATCCGCTCGCGAGCATGCCGCGCTCGCCGTGGGTCATCGTCAAGGACCACGAGCCGGAGGCCTGTTTCGTGCTCGCGATCTGGGCCGGCTTCATCCTCGCCTACCGGCAGTTTCTAGTGCTGCGCGAACGCAAGTTGATGGAGCGCGATTTCATCGGGCTCAAGGAGGGCGAGGTCGTGTTCGCCGACGACGTACGCGAGTTCCAGCGCCAGATCGAGAAGCTGTCGGACGGCGAGCAGGCGCGCTTCCTGCCGCGCACGCTGAAGATCGCGATGGATCGCTTCTCGGCGACGCACAGCGTGCAGCACGCGGCCGCGGCGGCCCGCGAGGAATGCGAGTTCGAAGCCTCGAAGCTGGACGCGGAGCTGTCGATGATCCGCTTCAGCGTGTGGGCGATCCCGGCCGTCGGCTTCGTTGGCACCGTGCGCGGCATCGGCGCCGCCCTGCAGGAAGCGCAGCGTGCCGCCGCCGGCGACGTCACCGGCGTGACCCAGGGTCTCGGCATCACCTTCAACGCGACGCTGGTCGCGCTGAGCCTGACCATCGTCGTGATGTTCTTCCTGCACCAGATCCAGCTCGCGCAGGATCGCCTGGTGCTCGACACGAAGTCCAAGGTCGACAACAGCTTGATCCGGCATTTGCGGGAGCGCTAGCGGATGTCGGGCGCAGGACTCCGCGTCGTTTTTGCGCTGCGCGCGCCACGGAGAACACAGAGAACGCGGAGGAGAAGATCATGTGGCCTGCGCCTCCGCGATTCGAACGCGACCATGAGTGCCGGCATTACACTGACTCCGGGCGATTCCTTTCTTCTCCGTGGCTGGACCATCCGGCGCGCGGTTCTTAGCTTGGGCTGACGAGGGAGGTCCAACGGTCACGAAGCGCGTGCATCTCCTCCGATGAGCCAGGAGGCATATGCATTCCCCTCGTCATGCCCGCGCAGACGGGCATGACGGCAAGCCGCCTTGCCGCGGCGTTCTTCCACAGCAACCTGCGGCCGCCTTGAATTACGAAGAGGCCTCGTCATCCAGGCCCAGCTGCAATGGCGCCGCCGCGTCCGGCGCCGGCAAGGCCTCGGGCTCCAGGCCCTCGATCTCCTGCAGCGACTTGCCGGCGATGCCCTGCAGGTCGCCGTACATGCCGACGGTGGCGTTCATCACGCGCTCGATCTGCGCGGCGCGCTTCGCCCATTGCTTGGTGAGCGTCTTGCGCTCGCGGTCGAGATCTTCCTGCATCGACGTGAAGGCCTCGACGATCGCTTCGACGCGGTGGCGGAAGCGCGGACCGGTCAGGTACTGGTAGACCATCTCGGTCTTGGTCTGCCGGCCTTCTCCGGCCTGGCGGACGAGGCTCACTTGCCGCAGCGAATGACGCAGGATCGTCGCCACCGGCAGCGCCGCGCGCGGACTCGTGATCCACACGCCGTCGACGACGTCGAAGGTTTCCACGCCCTTCGGCAGCACCTGGGTCACGAGCACCGCGAGCTCGGCCTGCGCCGCGCGCTGATCGTCGCGCAGCTTCACCAGCCAGGCGTCGCTCCAGTGCTTGGTGCGCTTGGCCTCCCACAGGATGCTGCCGCAGGCCAGGCCTCCGTCGTAGACCCGCTGCAACGTGTCGCCGCCGAACTCGCCCTTGGGCACGGGCTCGATCCGGTCGAAGGGGAATTTCGCGCGCAGCAGCTGTTCGAGCTCGAGCTCCTGCACCTCGCCCTGCATCTGCTGCGAGCCCTGCTCGGCCTTGCGCTTCAGCTCCTCGATCGTCTGCTGCATCGACGCGATGGTCTGATCCTTCTCCATCACGCGCAGCTTCAGGCCTTCCTCCGCCTCGCGCTTCGCCTGCGCGCGCGCCTCGGTCAGCGAATCCTGCACGCGCTTCTCGACCGTGAGCTCCAGCTCGCGCTTCGCGTCGTCGAGCTCGCGCTGCTTGCGCAGCAGCGTCGCCTGCGCCTGCTGGGCTTCGGCGAGCTTGGCGTCGCGTGACTGCAGCAGTTCCTTCAGCTCCGCAAGCTCATGGGCCCTGGCGTCGAGCTCGGCCGCGGCGGCGAGCTTCGCCTTGCGCGCTTCCTCGGCGACGAGGGCCGCGCGCGCGGTCGCCAGCGCCGACTCGACC